>NZ_JBKKJR010000024.1:0-39307 GCF_046614755.1 Megasphaera indica | reverse complement strand
GCACGTTGGCGTTCATTCAGTTCATTGTTCAGTTTTCAAAGGTCATCGTTGTCATCACCGGGTGGCGACGACTTGTTTATTTTAACAAACTCAGAAGAGCTTGTCAAGGATGTTTTTGAACTTTTTTCAAAGTTCAATCACCCCGGTCTGCATGGCGCAGACCACGGCAGGATAAAACTCCTGCTGTGTCAGGGCCTTGCCCCGACAGCTCATTTAGTATACTACTGTGTAAAGGATATGTCAAGGATTTTTTTCAAATCCTTGACGCCGGCCGCCGGTCGCAAACCCATGCCACATATGCCGGTCAAGTATATCTCCCATTGTTCACAGCGGGCCGTCAAAGGCTCCCTTCATAGGGGAGCTGGCCGCCAAAGGCGGTCTGAGAGGTTAAAGGACGTCCCCTACGATGGCCCCGGTTGGGGCGTAAGCCGCCCCTGCGAAGGGGAGGGGGACCGCTTGCGGTGGAGAGGTTCTCCTCTACGAGCCGAGGGTTGCTCGAAGCGATGTTGTCAGTCTGAGTCTGTCGCGGCGGAACGCCTCATCTGAGTCCGAGGCGGCCTGCGGCCTGCGAACTGCGGTCGGCGCAAAAAAAAAGAGGCCCGCAGGCCTCTTTTTTTATTTAAACAATTTCGTCTGTTCTTTTTCTTCTTCGTCGTTACCTTCGATGGCAATGGTATCGAGGGCGGCTACTTTATCGTCGCCTTCCAGTTTCTGGATCTTGACGCCCGATGTGTTGCGGCCTTTCTTGATGCCAATGCTTTCGATATCCGTGCGGATGACGATGCCATTCGACGTGATGAGCATCAGTTCCTGCCCTTCATGGACGACTTCGACGCCGACGATGTCGCCGGTCTTCGGCGTAATCTTGAAGTTCTTGATGCCTTTGCCGCCGCGGAGCTGGACTTTGTAGGCGTCGATGTTGTTGCGCTTGCCAAAGCCTTCTTCGCTAACAGTCAGGACCTGGCAGTCCGGTTCGAGGACGTCAGCCCCGATGACCATATCGCCTTCGGCCAGTGTGATGCCGCGGACACCGCGGGTATTCCGGCCCATAGGACGGACATCGTTTTCATTGAAGCAGATGGCCATGCCCAATTTTGTCGCCAAGATGATCGTCTGGTCGCCGTTGGTCAGGCGCACTTTGGCCAGGTGGTCGCCTTCCATAAGGGAAATAGCGATGAGGCCGTTGCGGCGGACGTTCTTGAATTCATGGAGAAGGGTCTTCTTTACCAGCCCTTTTTCAGTGACCATGAACAGGTTCATCGACGGGTCGACCTGGTCGAGGTCGATGAGGGCGTTGACTTTTTCGCCATTGGACAAGGGCAGGATATTGATGGCGGCAATGCCCTTGGAGTTACGGCTGTTGGCTTCCGGGATTTCGTAAGCCTTCAGGCGATAGACGCGGCCGAAGTTGGTGAAGAACAGGACCGTATTCCATGCCGATGTATAGAGCAGGTGGTTTACGGCGTCTTCGTCCTTCGTCCCCATTCCCTTGATACCGCGGCCGCCTTTATTCTGCGTATGGTATACATTGGCGTTGATACGCTTCATGTAGCCTCGGCGGGTCAAGGTGAGGACCATGCGTTCGTTGGGGATCATGTCTTCGATGGAGAAATCCGACGAGTCGGCTACAATCTGTGTGCGCCGTTCGTCGCCAAATTTCTTCTTGGCATCGAGGAGTTCCGTCTTTACGATTTCCATGACTTTATGTTCGTCAGCCAGGACGCTGCGCAGGTAAGCGATGCGTTTTTCCAATTCAGCATATTCTTCTTCGATTTTTTCGCGTTCCAGACCCGTCAGACGGCGCAGGCGCATGTCGAGGATGGCGATGGCCTGTTTTTCGCTGAGGCCGAACTTGCTCATCAAGGACTGTTTGGCAATGTCGTCTGTCGCCGATTCGCGGATCGTCTTGATGACTTCATCGATGTGGTCCAGGGCGATGAGCAGGCCTTCTAAGATGTGAGCCCGTGCCAGGGCCTTGTCGAGTTCAAACTTGCTGCGGCGGGTAATGACATCTTTCTGATGGTCGAGATAGTAGTTCAGGATCTGTTTGAGCGTCAGGACGCGCGGATGGCCGTCGACGAGGGCCAGCATGATGACGCCGAACGTTTCCTGGAGTTGCGTGTGTTTATACAATTTATTCAGGACGATATCGGGATTGACATCGGCCCGCAGTTCGACGACGATGCGCATACCCTTGCGGTCCGATTCATCGCGCAGGGCCGTGATGCCGTCGATTTCCTTATTGCGGGACAAGTCGGCAATGGACTCGATGACCCGCGCTTTATTGACCTGATAGGGGATTTCCGTCACGACGATGCGGTGCTTCCCTTTATTCATCGGTTCGATAGTCGCACAGGACCGCATCTTGATACTGCCCCGGCCCGTCGAATAGGCTTTGATGATGCCATCGCGGCCCATGATTTTAGCCCCCGTCGGGAAATCAGGGCCTTTGATTTTGGTCATGATTTCTTCCAGGCTGGCTTCAGGGTTATCGATGAGCAAGACACAGCCGTCGATGACTTCGCCTAAATTATGAGGCGGAATATTCGTCGCCATGCCGACGGCGATCCCAGCCGAGCCATTGACCAGGAGGTTCGGGATCTTCGACGGCAAGACCGTCGGTTCCTGCAAGGAGCCGTCGTAGTTGGGCATGAAATCGACCGTTTCCTTGTCGATATCTTCCAACATTTCGCCGGTAATCTTCGCCATGCGAACTTCGGTATAACGCATAGCCGCAGCCGAGTCACCATCGACGGAACCGAAGTTGCCGTGACCATCGACTAAAGGATAGCGCGTCGAGAAACCCTGGGCCAGGCGGACGGTCGCATCATAGACGGAGCTGTCACCATGGGGGTGATATTTACCTAAAACTTCGCCGACAATACGGGCCGATTTCTTATAGGGCTTGTTCGGCGTCATGCCCGCTTCATGCATGGCATAGAGAATACGCCGATGGACCGGCTTTAGCCCATCGCGTACATCCGGCAGGGCACGAGTGATGATGACACTCATGGCATAGTCGATGTACGACGTCTGCATTTCGCTTTCCAGACAAACCGGCACAATTTTATCTACTTGTTGTTCGTCCACAAATTTCACCTCATATACAAACTGAAAATAACTGCCGGCCAGCAAAAGACCCGCAGTCCGAATCGTTGTCGTCTATATGGCAGCCCGTCAAATGAACAAATGGGCGCATACGATTATATTATAACAAATATTTCCATTTTTCTCTAGAGGCGCAAAAAAACTTGTTTCTGCCTGCCTTTTTAGGCTGAGGGAAACAAGTTTTTTTGGGGCTAGGGGTTAGGGGTTAGCAGCTAGCAGCTGGAAGCTGTGAGTTGTTAGTGGCCCGCAGAGTAGCAACCTGCTATCCCTTACCGCTTATTGCTGTATCTCCAGATCTTCATTTTTTCAGCTTCTTTGATCAGGTCTTCGCGGAAATCGGGATGAGCGATGCTGATGAGGCGTTCGGCCCGTTCCCACGTCGAAGCGCCCATGAGGTTGACTATGCCATATTCCGTGGCAACCCAGTTGACCTGGGACCGCGGGTCTGTGACCGTCGTGCCCGGTGCCAGCGTCGGGATGATGCGCGATTCATCGCGGCCGGTCTTCTTGTTGTGGAACGTCGACCGCAAAGCGATGATGCTCTTGCCGCCACGGGAGCGGTAAGCGCCGTCGGTGAAGTCCAGCTGGCCGCCGCTGCCGCTTATCTGATGGGTACCGGCCGATTCGGACGATACCTGGCCGAAGAGGTCGATGTCGATGCAGTTATTGATGGAAATGAAATTATCCATCTGAGAAATGATGAAAGGATCATTGATGACGTCTACCGGATAAGCTGCCAGGAAGGGGTTATCGTCCATCCAGTCATAGAGGTCCTGCGTCCCCAGGGCGAAGGCCCAGCTTATCTTATCGCGGCAGAAAGTCTTGCGGCGGTTCGTGAGCTGGCCGTGTTCATACATGAGTCGGAAGGCGTCGACGAGCATTTCCGTGTGGACGCCCAGGTCTTTCAGGTCCGATTCGGCCAATAAGGCACCGATCGTGTTGGGCAAACTGCCGATGCCGAGCTGCAGCGTCGCTCCGTCGGGAATCTGCTGGACGATAGTCTTGGCGATTTTGGCATCGATATCGTCGCCTGTCGTAAAGGGAATGGTCGCCAAGGGATGATTGCCATATTCGACGATGCCATCGATATCGCTGATATGGATACATTCGCCGCGGCCGCCGAGGACGCGGGGCATGGCTTCATTGACTTCGACGATGACTTTCTTCGCTTTCTTGGCAATGGCTTCCGTTGCCGAAACGGCCGGGCCGAAATTAAAGAAGCCGTGTTTATCCATGGGGCCGACAGTAATCAGGGCTACGTCGACGTCGAGGAGGTCGCGGTACATAGACGGCTTGTTGCGGTAACACATGGGGATGAAATTCATCTGGCCAAGGGCGCACTTCTTCCGGTCATAGCCGCTCATATGCCAGTTCATGGCCGTAAAGGCCTTGCGTTCCGGGTCCTGTTCGACGATCTGCCGCGGAGCCACGGTCAGGCACATGCGGACTTTGACATCTTGCAGTTCATCACGGCGCGCTGCCAGGGCCTGGTCGAGGAGGATCGGCTGGGTCGTGCCCATGCCGTAATCGACCCAATCTCCGGATTGGACCACTTTTACCGCTTCTTCCGGCGTCATTAATTTCTGTCTGTACATATCTGTCCATTGGGACATAAAAACCACCCTTTCATCTGTATGTATTTTCTTTAGTACGACGTTTTACGTTTGCTTATATCCTTATTATACGACGCTGGAGACGCCCTGGCAAGGCGTTTAGGTAAACAGGTATATGCCGTTTTGGCATATGTCCGTAGGGGTCGCCACGTGGGCGACCCGCCGGACCTTGGGTGGCATTCGCTCCGAGCTGGGAAATCACTCATAGTCTGGAACGGGCTTGCCACGTGCAAGCCCCTACATCCGTGACGCCTAGTGGTTCATCGCTCATGATTCGTGATTTGTAAAAAAAAGGGCTTGTCGCACATGCGACAAGCCCTTTTAAGTTGTTAGTGGTTAGCGGATGGTTAAAAATTTAAAGCCCATTTCTACAAACTACGAACAACTAGCCACTAGTCTTATTCACTTTGTCTTTTTTCGATGATTTCGTCCATGATTTTTTTCGGTACTTCTTCATAATCGAAGAATTCCATGTTGAACGTGCCTTTGCCCTGGGTCATGGAGCGCAGGACAGTGACGTAGTCTTTCATTTCTGCCAGCGGGACCTGGGCTTTGACGACGATGATACCTTTGCGGTTGCGATGGTGTTCCATGCCGAGGATGCGGCCGCGGCGGCTGCTGAAGTCGCCCATGACATCGCCCATGTAATCTTCAGGGATGACGACGTCGACGTTGTAAATCGGTTCCAGGAGAATCGGCTTGGCTTCGGGTACGGCTTTCTTGAGGGCTTGAGCGGCAGCGACTTTGAAGGCCATTTCCGACGAATCGACAGGATGATAGGAACCATCGGTCAGGGTAACTTTGACGTTGATCATGGGGAAGCCGGCGATGAGGCCTTTTTCCAAAGTTTCACGGACTCCTTTTTCAACGGCCGGGATGTACTGTTTCGGTACGGCGCCGCCAAAGATCTTATCGACGAATTCAAAGGGTTCGCCTGTCGTCAGCGGCTCGATGTCCAGGAAGACGTGGCCGAACTGACCGTGGCCGCCGCTCTGTTTCTTGTGTTTGCCTTCGGCTGTCGCCTTGCTCTTGATTGTTTCACGATACGGGATGTAGACGTCTTCCTGTTTGGCTTTGACGCCATATTTCCGTTCGATCTTGGTCAGGATATGGTCGAGGTGGACGTCGCCCATGCAGCGGACGATGAGCTGCTTGCCTTCGGTGCTCTTTTCGACCTGGCACGTCGGGTCTTCTTCGCTGACCCGCAGGAGGGCGTTCATCAATTTTTCTTCTTCGCCCTTCTTTTCCGGGACCAGGGCTACCGTATGCAGCGGGTTCGGGAAGCGGATAGGGTCATAGACGACGGGGAAATCAGGAGCGGCAAAGGTATCGCCAGTCCGGGCATTCGGCAATTTCGGCAGGACGACGATGTCGCCGGCAATAGCCGCCGGGACGGGGATCTGTTCCTTGCCGACCAGGGTCAGGACTTTGCCCATCTTTTCTTCTTTGTCCTGGGACATATTGTATAACTTGTCCCCTTCCTTGAGTTCGCCCGAGAAAATGCGGACATAACTCAGTTTGCCGGCAAAGGGGTCGATGAGGGTCTTGAAGACGAAGGCCGTGAAAGGCTTGTTGGGATAGACCAGGACCGGTTCGCCTGTCTTCTTATCCGTGCCCATCATGACTTTCTGCGAAGCATCCGGCATGTAGGTGATGATACGGCGCAGGAGTTCTGCCGTACCGATATGGTTGATGGCACTGCCGCACATGAGCGGGCAGACGCGGCCCGTCAGCATGCCCTGGCGCAGGCCTTTGCGCAGTTCTTCGATGGTCAGTTCATCGCCGTTGAGGTATTTTTCCAGCAATTCGTCGTCGCCTTCGGCAGCGGCTTCCATGCACATTTCGCGGACTTCGCGGGCTTTGGCCATGTATTCTGGCGGCACCTTGATTTCCGTGCATTCGCCGTTATTCCATTCCCAGGCTACCATCTTGCAGACGTCGATGATGCCCCGGAAATCCTTGCCTTCACCGATAGGGATCTGGAGGGGCATGATGGATTTGCCGAAGACGGCGCGCAATTTTTCCAGGCAGCCGAAGAAATCGGCGTGTTCCGCATCCATCTTGTTGACATAGACCATGCGCGGCAATTTCAATTCGACACCGTAGTCCCAGGCCCGTTCCGTATCCATTTCGACGCCCGATTCGGCCGAAACGACGAGCAGGATGCCGTCACTGGCACGCAGGGCAGCGCGGACTTCGCCGCAGAATTCGGAATACCCCGGCGTATCGAGGAAGTTCAGCTTGTAGCCTTCCCATTCGCAGGGCGCAATGCCGAGCTGGATCGTGACGTTTCTCTTAATTTCTTCCGGTTCATAGTCCATAATATGCTTGTTGTCTTTACCGACGCCAACAGCATCGACAGCACCGCAGGCAAGCAGTAATGATTCAACAACAGCCGTTTTGCCGGCGCCATCATGCGAAAGTACAGCAACGTTGCGAATTTTATCACTTGTGTATTCTTTCATAAAACAATCGCCTCCTATGGAATCTCAGTTAATATTATATATTCGAGATGAAGGGGGCAGATTCCTTTTTTAAGTTGCATTTTTTCAAAAATAATTATGCTTTTTCTTTCATTTTGGCCAGGACCAGGGAAACCATCAGTTCGACACCGACTGGCAGGCAGGCTTCATCGACGGCAAAATGGGTATTGTGCAGGGGATAAACCGTGTCGCCGGGCTTGGTCGCACCGAGCCAGAAGAAACCGCCATCGAATTTCTGGAGATAACCGGAAAAGTCTTCGGCTGTCATGGCCGGTTCGTCGACAGCTGCCAGAATGTCCGGGCCAAAGCAGTCTTTGGCTACGCCGGCGACGAAAGCCGCCTGCTGCGGCGTATTGCGGACAGCCGCATAGCCCCGTTCATAGTCGAGATGGCTGACCGTTCCGTACATGGCATCGATACCTTTGAGCGTATCCTGGAGATGGGCTTCGACGGCATCCTGAGCCTCCGCATGGTACGTCCGGCAGGTCCCTTCGATTTCGACCGTATCGGCGACGACATTGTAGCGCGTGCCGCCAGTGATTTTGCCAAAAGTCAGGACAGCCGGATAGAGGGGATTGACGCGGCGGCTGATGATGGTCTGGGCCGCCGTCAGGAACTGAGCGGCTGCGACGATAGTGTCGACGCCTTTATGCGGCATGGCGGCATGGCTGGCCTTGCCGTTGAGGACGATGCGGATATGGTCCGAAGCGGCCATCATCGGCCCGGGCAGGACGCCGATTTTGCCGCTGGGCAGTGTCGGCCAGACGTGAAGGCCGTAAACGGCATCGACACCGTCGAGGACGCCGGAAGCAACCAGGCCTTTGGCTCCGCCGACAGGCGATTTTTCTTCAGACGGCTGGCAGATGAAGACGACCGTGCCGGGGATATCGTCTTTCACCTGACTCAGGACCTCAGCAGCACCGAGGAGGATGCTCATGTGGCCGTCATGACCGCAGGCGTGCATCTTGCCTGCAAAATTGGACGCAAAGGGCAGGCCCGTTTCTTCCGTCATGGGCAGGGCGTCCATATCGGCCCGCAAGGCGATGACCGGTCCCGGCTTGCCGCCTTTGAGCGTCCCCAGGACCGCCGTCGTACCGGCGACGTGCTCTTGTACGTCTATACCAAACGAACGCAGCTTGGCTGCCATAAAAGCCGCCGTTTCCACTTCTTCGCCGGATAATTCCGGATTTTCATGGATATGACGGCGCATGGCACAAATATCAGGCACAGCCTGCTTCACTAAGTCTTTGATAGTCATTTTATCGATCATGGCAAACCCTCCCATGTGTGAATTATTATTTACAAAGTATGATTAATAATACCACACAATATAAAGAAATACAACGGTTTCCCCTGTCTTTTTCAAGAACTAGTACAGCTCCCATAAGTGCGTTATAATAAGGATGCAGTGTCACACATCATCATTTACAGAGGAGGCTTATGTCATGAAAGCATTTGATACAGAAAACAGCGTCTGGGCCCGCTTCTCACCGGAACAGCGCGGCCAGATGGAAGCGTACAGCGTCCATTACCGTCAGTTCCTGGACACAGCCCGGACAGAACGGCTGGCCAATAAGGAAATCATCCGCCAGGCTGAAAACGCCGGGTTCCATCCCCTGGCTGACTTCACCAGCCTGAAAGCCGGCGACAAGGTCTATTGGGACCAGAAAGGGAAATCGGTCATCTTAGCCGTCATCGGCTCGTCCCCCATCGAAAAAGGACTGAAAATCGTCGGCTCCCATATCGACTGCCCGCGCCTGGATGTCAAGGCCATGCCTGTCGTCGAAAAGAATAAAATCGTCTATTTCAAGACCCATTACTATGGCGGCTTGTTGAAATATCAATGGGTCTGCCTGCCCCTGTCCCTGGTCGGCGTCGTCTATAAAGCCGACGGCAGCCGCGTCGACGTCTCTATCGGCGAAGACCCGGGCGATCCGGTCCTGTTCATCAATGACCTTCTGCCCCACCTGGGCAAGGACCAGGCCGCCAAGAAGCTCTCTGAAGCCATCAGCGGCGAAATGCTCATGCCCCTGGCTGGCACGAACGGCGAAGGAGAAAAGACAAAACCGGCTATCCTGACCTTGTTAAAGGAAAAATACGGTATTGAAGAAGAAGATTTCACCAGTGCTGAACTGGAAATCATCCCGGCCGTCAAGAGCCGCGACGTCGGCCTGGACCGGTCGATGATCATGTCCCACGGCCATGATGACCGCGTCTGCTCTTATGCCAACTTGGCCGCCATCCTCGATGCCGCACCGGGTGAAAAGACACAGGTCGCCCTCTTTGCCGATAAAGAAGAAATCGGTTCCGTCGGCAACACGGGCGTCCAGTCGTCGTACTTCCCGGACTTCATCGCCGAACTCCTGTCCCTCCAGGGCCATGACCAAGAAATCTGGCTGCGCCGGACCCTGCGCAACAGCGAAGTCCTGTCGGCCGACGTCTGCGCCGCCTTTGACCCGGTCTTTGCCGACGCCTATGAAGAACAGAATTCGGCCAAGCTCGGCTACGGTATCTGCCTGTGCAAATACACCGGTGCCCGCGGCAAGGCCGGCAGCAACGATGCCAACGCCGAATTCATGGCCAAGATCCGCCGCATCTTCAACGAAAAAGAAGTTCCCTGGCAGGTCGGGGAACTGGGCAAGGTCGACCAGGGCGGCGGCGGTACCATCGCCTACATCATGGCCGACTGGGGCTGTGACGTCGTCGACTGCGGCGTAGCCATGCACAGCATGCACGCTCCCTTAGAAATCGTCGCCAAAGCCGATGCCTACAGCGGTTACCTGGCATACAAAGCATTTTTTGAAAGTAAGTGATACAAAAGGAGCTGTCGCATCGCGACAGCTCCTTTCAAGTTGTTAGGGGTTAGGGGATGGTGGCACAAACCTCGTACGACACCCTTTTTTCTGTAGGGGTCGCCACGTGGGCAACCCGCCGGGTATTTGAATCGTTCTCTTAGCAAACTAACCGGGAAATCGTACATATCCTGGAGCGGGCTCGCCACGTGCGAGCCCCTACAGCGTCATTCAGGAACAAGGACCGTACCTAATGGTATCCGCTTTCCCGGAGCCCTTTAATAGTCTGGTAAAGGCCGTACATATACAGGGCTACGGCTACCCAGGCGAAGCAGAAGGTCAGGCGCAGAGGCGGCGTAATGGTTTCGCCACTCAAGAGGCCGATAACCAGGGTGATGCTCGGCGAGAGGTACATGAGCATACCGCCTGTCGTAATGGGGACGCCTTTGACGCCGGCCGAAAAGAGCATCATCGGGATGGCCGTGACGATGCCCGTCGCCGGCAGGAGCAGCCACTGCCAGCCCTGGAAAGTCCCGACAGCCCCCATGCCGTGATATTCGCTGAAAGCGATGAACAGCAGGGACAGGGGCACCATGGAAAAGGATTCGATGAAGACCGAAACCTGGCTGTCCAGGCGGACTTTCTTTTTCAACATGCTGTATATCGCCCAACTCAGGCAGATGAAGAACGACAGCCAGGGGACGACGCCGTACAGGCAGAAGGCCAGGACCAGGCCGGTAGCGGCGACGACGACGGACAGTTTCTGGACCGGCTGCAGCCGTTCATGAAAGATCAGGCCACCAAAGAAGACGAGGATGATGGGATTGATGAAATAGGCCAGGCTGGCCTGGAGGATGAAGCCCTGTGTCGTGGCGTAAATATAGGATCCCCAGTTCAGGGTAATGAAGATACAGGCACCGGCCACGTAAGGCCATTGCCCGCGCTCTTGCCGGATAGATTTCAAATCGGGCAAGAGCTTTTTCTGCAATATCAGTAAAAAGCAGAAGACCGATGCCCAGACAATCCGCGAAGCCAGCGTATACAGCGGCGGCAACTGCCGCAACAGCAGCCAGAAGGCCGGCAGGACGCCCCAGATGGCCTGACTCAGCACGAAATAGATATAACAGATTTTGCTCCCGCCCATAAGACATCTCCTTTGTCTGATACCTCTTAGTATTATCACTATCATGCAATAAGTAATCTCATTTGTCAATAACAAGGCAGCATGTCCCTGGCGGGAGCCTTTTCATACTTCTTCGATATGATGGGAACCGTATTTTTTGAGTACCAGTTCGGTCAGATACTGGGCCGTCGCTTCGACGCCGAGGAAGCTGCTGTTGATGAGCAGATCCGTATGGTGGAAGTCGCCTGGCAGATAGCCGGCGTAGCGCACCTGGTAGGCATCGCGGGCCCGGTCGACGTTGCGTATCATTTCCTTGGCCGTCCGTTCGTCCATCTTGAGCCGTTCGACGCAGTTCTTGAGGCGTTCTTTATAGGGCGCATAGATAAAGATGCGCAGCAAGTGCTTGGAACATTTCAAGATGGAATCGGAACAGCGGCCGACGATGATGCACGACTTGGCATCGGCCAGGTCCAGGATGATTTTCTTTTCCACCTGGAAGAGTTCGTCCTGTTTCCGCGATTCGTCGTGCCCCAGTGGGAAGCACATGCGCCAGAAGCGGTTCGGCCTGGCCGATTCCTCCAGGTCGCTGGCAATAGACAAGGACATATTCATCTTCTTCGCTGCAGCTTCGATGAGGTCGCGGTCATAAAATTCGACGTTCAGGGCTTCGGCCATTTCTTTGGCAATGGGCCGGCAATATCGAACGCCTGCGCATTACCTGGGAAGAAATCATCGCCAAGGCCCGCGTATCGGTCATCGTGCCGACACCGTCTTTCATGCGCTATCTGGAAACGGGCCACATCGACCTGACCGACGTGCAATACACGCTGACGCCAGCCGAACGGATAGACCACCTGAAGACCATCGCCAGGACCCTGAATAAAAGCCAGGGCATCACATTGTCGACCATGCACCTGTCGCCGGCCTTCCTGGCCTATAAAGAAGCGAACCTGTCCTTCTATTCCAACTACCGCATGAGCTTCTTCAAAAAGAACACCCTGGCCATGAACAGCCAGGCCGACCCGTTCTACATCATCGTCGATAAGGACCTGGACGCCATGGTCCTTGATTTCTTCGACAGCATGACGAAGGCTAACTACTGCCATCCGTGCAGCAGCCTGGAGCTGGAAGGAAAAATCAAAGTCTACCAGCACATGCTGGAAAAAATCACCAGCTTGGCTGGGACATAGAAAAAAGGCTTGTCGCCGTGCGACAAGCCTTTTTAAGTTGTAGGGGTCGCCACGTGGGCGACCCGCCGGGGATTCGGTAACTATCCTGGACGGGCTTGCCACGTGCAAGCCCCTACGGACTACAAACTATTATTTACATGGAAATCTTGCTGGTCTTGGTCCAGATACCCATCTTTTCTGCGTCTTTGATGAGTTCTTCACGGAAGTCCGGATGAGCGATGTTGATCAGGGCTTCGGCGCGTTCCCACGTCGATTTGCCTTTCAGCAGGGCTGTACCGTATTCAGTGACGATGTAGTGGACAGCCGAACGCGGTGTCGTGATGACCGTGCCAGCCGGGAGGGTCGGTTTGATCAGGGATTCAACATGGCCGTCCTTGAATTTACGCGTCGAATGGACGCAGATGAAGCTCTTGCCGCCGTTGGATGCGAAAGCGCCCTGGGCGAAGTCGAGCTGGCCGCCGGTACCGCTGATCTGCTGATAGCCAGCCGTTTCAGCGTTGACCTGGCCGTAGAGGTCGAGGTCGATGCAGCCGTTGATGGAGATGAATTTATCGATGCTGGCGACGACGCCGACGTTGTTGACGTAGCTTACCGGAGCGTTGAAGACGATCTGGTTGTCGTTGATGAAATCATAGAGGCGCTGTGTGCCGCCGGCAAAAGCATAGATGATCTTGCCTTTATCGCGATTCTTGTTGCCCGTAATCTTGCCGGCTTCATAAAGGTCGACATAGGAATCGACGAGCATTTCCGTATGACCGCTCAAATCTTTGACATCCGATTCAGCCAGTTTGCGGCCGACAGCCGACGGGATACCGCCGATGCCGAGCTGGAGCGTACTGCCGTCTTCAATCATGGGGATGATGTAATCGGCAATCTTGTCGTCGACTTCCGTACCTGCGCGGTTGGGGATCTGCGGCATGGGATGGTTCGAGCCTTCGACGACATAGTCGACGTCGCAGAGGTTCAGTTCCGTTTCATAGCCCAGAGCTTTCGGCATATTCTGGTTGACTTCGAGGATGATCGTCTTAGCAGCACGGATCAAGCCGCGAAGGTCCGATGCCTGAGGCCCGAGGTTAAAGTTGCCCCACTGGTCCATAGGATGAACCTGGATGATGAGTTTATCGATGTCTTCCCAATACTTCGGCAATTCGTTGAAGAGAATAGGAATGAACCAGCAGCGGCCGGCTTTGGACATCTTGCGTTCAAACCCGTTCATATGAGCCGTTGCGAAGCGGATCTGTTCGTTCGAGTCACTGTTGAGATAAGCCGCATAGGGTTCATCTTTGACGACGGTCGTAGCGACGATTTCGACGCCGTGCAGGTCTTTGGCCCGTTTGCCGATTTCGATATCGATATCATACGGAGCAGCGCAGCCGAGGCCATAGGAAACGCGGTCGCCATCTTTGACGAGAGCCGCAGCCTGTTCGGCCGTAATCAATTTCTTCTTATACTCTTCAGGAATTTGTGAAAGTTTGTACATTCTAAAGTCTCCTCCTTCATGACTTTGCAATAGTAGTATGAGATAACCTTATATATAGTATAAAACTTTCCCGCGGCGACTGCAATCATATTTTGTGAAAAATATTACAAAATATGCTATTATACCAGAATAGTCCGTGATGAAATCTCCCTAACGGGCCGCCTTTTAGGGGGACAGCCCCTACGCACAAGGCCACAGGCCGTGTATTTACGACCGGCCACCTGCCACCTGCGGCCTGCATTTATTTTTTCATCGTTATTCTTTTCGTCGGCCTTGACATCCGCCGTGTTGACGGCTTCTTTGAATTCCCGCAGGCTCTTTCCCAGGGCAATCTATTTTTGTTTACATTTTCTTTAAGTCAGTATAAAATGAAAATATTCTGGTTATTTTTCGTTTCGAGAAAGGATTCATACCATGTATCATTCACAACTTAAAGGCACGATACTGCTGCTCATTACGGCCCTCATCTGGGGGGCCGCCTTCGTCGCCCAGAGCGTTGGCATGGACTACATCGGCCCTTTTACCTTCAGCGCCGCCCGCGATGTCATCGCCATCATCGTCCTGATTCCCGTCATCCTGCTGTTTACCGATAAAGGGACAGACGGGACCTATCCGCCGATTTTGCAACAGCTGAAACCGGACCGCATCACCCTCATCGGCGGTGCCTGGTGCGGCCTGGTCCTGGGCGCCGCCGATACGCTGCAGCAGGTCGGCATCTCCATGACGACGGCTGGGAAAGCCGGTTTCATCACGGCTTTGTATATCATCCTCGTTCCCCTCATGGGCCATTTCATGGGCCGCAAAGTCCCGCGAATCATCGTGGCTTGCGTCGCCTTGGCTATTGCCGGATTTTATCTCTTATGCATCAACGGCGATTTCCAGGTCTCTTTCGGCGACTTCCTGGTCCTCTGCTGTGCCGTCTTCTTCGCCCTGCACATCCTGGTCATCGACCATTTCCTCTTGAAAAAGGCCAACAGCATCAAATTATCCTGGGTCCAGTTCGCCACGGCCTTCCTCTTCTCCGGTACGCTGACGGTCCTCTTCGAGCATCCCGACTGGTCTGCCCTGTGGGCTGCCAAATGGCCCCTGCTCTACGCCGGCGGCCTGTCCAGCGGCGTCGCCTATACCTTGCAGATCGTCGGCCAGAAATACACGGAACCGACGACGGCGACCCTCATCATGAGCCTGGAATCGGTCTTCGCCGCCCTGGCAGGCTGGCTCATCCTGGGAGAAGTCATGACGGCCAAAGAACTGACCGGCTGCCTCTTCGTCTTCGCCGCCGTCATCTTAGCGCAAATTCCCCTGCCGCATATCCTTTTCCGACAAAAGGATTAAATTATATTTGAAAATATTATATTTCAAAGTATAATATTTTTCTTCTGAATTCTCAAAAAAAGCTGCCTATGTCGATTGACATAAGCAGCAGCGAAAAAAATTCATTAAATTTTGTTGCTCCGCCGCCAGATGCGCTGGGCTTCGGCGGCTTTGATCAAGTCTTCACGCATATCGGGATGGGCAATGTTTATCAGGGCTTCTGCCCGCTGCCACGTGGCCAGGCCGGACAGGTTGGCTACGCCGTATTCCGTGACCATGTATGGCGCCTGGGTCCGCGGCGTCGTGATGATATCGCCGGCAGTGAACTTGGGGAGGATGTTGGAATGGCGGATTCCCTTTTTATCGACCCGGCTCGACGGCATGGCCAGGAAGGCTTTGCCGTGGTCGGCGGCATAGGCACCGGTCACGAAGTCCAACTGGCCGCCAGTCCCGCTGATGTGCCGCGTACCGGCCGATTCGGAGCAGACCTGGCCGTAAAGGTCGGCGGCGATACAGCTGTTGATGGAAATGAAATCATCGAGCTGGCGGATGGTTTCCGGATTGTTGACGTAATGCATAGGCGCCGACAGGACATCCTGATTGTGGTCCAAAAATTCATAGAGTTCCTTCGAGCCCATACAAATGGAGAAGACGCCTTTCCCCCGCTGGAAAGGCTTTTTGTCGTTGGTAATCTTGCCGGCCTTATACAGGTTGAGATAGCCATCGCTCATGAGCTCTGTATGCATGCCTAAGTCCTTCAAGTCCGATTCAGCAATGAGGATACCCAGGGCATTGGGCATGCCGCCGATACCGAGCTGCAGGGTAATGCCGTCGTGCAGGTAGGGGAAAATATTCTCGGCGATCTGCTTGTCGATGGCACTCGGTTCCCGGTTCGGCGCCAGGCTGACCGCTTCCTGGCTTTCGACGATGGCATGGACTTTCGAAACGTGGATGTGGTCGCTGCCCATGCCAAAGACGACGGGCATGTTGGGATTGACTTCGACGATGATCGTTTCCGCCGCGTCGAGCATTTCCTGGGTACAGCCATTGGTCAGGCCAAAGGAAAAATTACCGTGCCTGTCCATGGGAGCTACGGTAATCATGGCAACGTTAACCGGTGCAAAGCCCCGCGTATAATAGGAGCCGCAGTCGCGGAACAGCATCGGCTCATGGTAGGCCCGGCCGGCATCGAGATATTTCCGGTCGATAGCGGAACAATGCCAGAGATTATACGTAAAGGTCTCGTTTTCCGGGTCGGCTTCCAAAATAGCTACAGGGTGGCAGGAAATGGCATTGCGGACCTTGATGTCCTTCAAATCCCCCTGGCGCCGGGCCAGGGCCTTGTCCAGAGCCGTCGGATAAGCACAGCTCATGCCATAATCGACCCAATCGCCATCCTTGACGACCTGCACGGCCTGGTCAGCCGTACAGCATTTCCCTTTATATTCCTGATATACGTCCATGACCGGTCACCTCACTGTCTGGCCGCAGCCATACCGGCGTCAAAGGCTTTTAAGTTGATGTCGACAAAGGCTGGTTTCACTGTTTTGGCAATGATGCTCTTCCAATCGATATCATGGAGGCCCAGGGCTTCGATGAGGGCGCCCAGGAGGACGACGTTGGCACTCTTGGGATTGCCCAGGTCGGTGGCGATTTTCGTCGCATCGAGGTCCCGGACGGGGACGTGTTTCTTCAGTTCTTCAATGATGCCCTGGGGATACTGGCAGGCTCCGGAAAGGACGGGCAGGGACGGGATCTGTGTCTTATTGACGACCATCTTGCCGCCTTTCTTGAGGAAGCGGGCATAGCGGGCGGCTTCCATTTCTTCAAAGGAGACGAGGATATCCGCTGAGCCTTCGCCGATGATGGGCGAATAGACTTTTTGGCCGAAACGGACCTGCGTGCTGACGCTGCCGCCGCGCTGGCTCATGCCGTGAACTTCCGACATCTTGACATCGTACCCGTGTTCGATAA
Organism: Megasphaera indica; assembly: GCF_046614755.1. NCBI lineage: Bacteria > Bacillati > Bacillota > Negativicutes > Veillonellales > Veillonellaceae > Megasphaera > Megasphaera indica. Next base: position 22,230 of record NZ_JBKKJR010000024.1, on the reverse strand, counting down.
GGCCGATGGTGAGGATCTTACTGGCTAATATCGTACCCTGGCCGCCGACACCGACGAAGAGTACACTCGTTACATCTGACATATTATTTATCCCCCTTTCTGGAAATGGCCTGAACCGGGCAGACCTGCATACAGACCGTACAGCCGACGCAGTCAGCCTGGGCAATACTGGATTTCTTGTTTTCACTGTCATAGCGCAGGGCCGGGCAGCCGGTGGAAAGGCATTTCTTACAGCCAATACACGTGTCTCTATCGACGACGCAAGGCGTCTTGTCGAGGTTGAACTGGGCTTTATCTTCTTTCGAGAACTTCTTGAGGACGCAGGGCCACTTGGTGATGATGACCGATGGTTCATCTTCAATGGCAAAGGCCCAGTCCAACGTTTCTTTCATGGCCTTCAGGTCCAGGGGATTGACGGTACGGACGTTCTTGATACCCAAGGCTTTGACGACCGTTTCGACATCGATGAGCGTCGCCGGTTCCCCTTTGATGTTGTAGCCTGTCCCGGGGTTGTCCTGGTGGCCGGTCATGCCGGTAATGCGGTTGTCCAGGATGACGCAGATGGCGTTGGAGCCGTTGTAGGCCACTTCGGTCAGGGAGTTGATGCCCGTATGGAAGAACGTCGAATCGCCCATGCAGGCGACAACCCGCTTCTTCTGATCACTGAGCTGGAGGCCATGGCTGAAGCCGTGAGCAACGGAGAAAGCACTGCCCATACAGACGGCCAGGTCCTTGGCGTTGAGCGGCGCCGACCCGCCTAAGGCATAGCAGCCGATGTCGCCGATCATGACCGTATCTTTCCGCTTGCCCAGTTCATAGAAGAAACCGCGATGCGGACAGCCGGCACAGAGAGCAGGCGGTCTGGGAACGAAACAGAAATCGGGGACGTCCACGCCGTGCTGCTCTTTCTTGAGGACGCCGGCCGATACGATATTGGGGTTCAGCTCATCGATCTTGGGGATGACATCCTTGCCGTGGCAGGGAATCCCGGCCTGGCGTATCTGTTCTTCCATGAAGGGATCCAGTTCTTCAATGACGTAGAGTTCGTCGACCTTATCGGCAAAGGCTCTGATTTTCTGCATCGGCAGGGGATAGGTGAAGCCCAGCTTCAGGTACGATGCCTGGTCGCCCAAGACTTCTTTGGCATACATATAGGCTGCTCCGGCAGCGACGATGCCGATTTTCGTATCATGCATCTCTACTTCGTTGAAGGGACAGAGTTCGGAATACCCCTTCAATTTTTCTTCCCGTTCTTCGACGACATAGCGGCGTTTCTTGGAAATGGCCGGTACGGCATCCATTTTTTCCCGCTGTTTCTGATAGAGGACGGGCGGCACTTCCTGGCGGTCCTGTTCTTCGACGAGACTCTTGGAATGGCAGACGCGGGTCGTCATGCGTATCATGACCGGGACGCCATAGGTTTCGCTGACTTTATAGGCTTCTTTGGTCATGTCGATACATTCCTGCGAATCCGACGGCTCGAACATGGCGATTTTGGCAAACTTGGCATAATTGCGGTTATCCTGTTCATTCTGGGATGAATGCATCCCCGGGTCGTCAGCCGACACGAAGGCAAAGCCGCCGTTGATGCCTAAATAAGTAAAGGTGAGCAGCGGGTCGGCTGCGACGTTGACGCCGACCATCTTCATGGCGGCAAAAGAGCGGACACCGGACATAGAGGCGCCGATGGCCGCTTCCATGGCCACTTTTTCATTCGGTGCCCATTCGGCATACATATCATCATATTTCGCGACATTTTCCAAAATTTCCGTACTCGGTGTCCCCGGATAAGCCGAAGCAAAGGACACGCCGGCTTCATACAAGCCTCTGGCGATGGCTTCATCACCGGTCAATAACTTTTTCATACTCCATACCTCCTCCATCGTTCGATCGGTTCATTATCTATTCACTAATCTATATGTAATATCCATGCCAATTCATTCCATGAGATATATAAGCCATTTCCCCGAAGAGGGCCTTCGACGATAGGCTCATTAGGTAAAAAATTCTTTACCTTCTTTACATTTATTCCGTATTTCTTTATGATGGAGAGAGGAAATGAGGAGGAAAGAAAATGGATACCATCGCTTTTTTGATTGCTGACGAGCTGATGCAGCAGTCTGTCTATACGATATTGCACATTTATAAAGATAAACTGGAAGCCCATGACATCACGACGACAGTCACGATTATCGACTTCCCCCATCTCATCGACCAGGCCCGCAGCCTGATACGCCAGGGCGCCAAAGTCATCATCACCAACAGCGGTTCCCACCAGATACTGACCAAGGCCATCGACAACGTGCCGATCCTCTGCCTGTTCAGTTCGACCAACGATGCCTTATATACACTGCGCTCTATTGCCCCGAAATACAAGCAGATCCACTTGCTGCTCAATGAGAACTTCATGTTCAACAAAGAGGCCTGTCCGGAAGAGCTTCGCAAAAAAATCGTCTTCTATCCCCGCTACAGCCTGGATAAGACGCACTTAGAACTGCTAGCGCGGGTCCGTCAGCTTCCGGTCACGCCGGATACGGCCATCGTCGGCTGTCCCCTGCTGCCCCAAATTGCCTATCCCAGTCCCATGCCGATTTATTCCATCAGGCCCAGCGAATCGACGATGCTCTCCGTCCTGCTCTACGCCCAGGAGCTCCTGGTCTTTCAAAGGAAGGACAATAAGCAGCTGTCCATGATGTCGTCCATCTTATCCCACGTCACAGACGGCATCATCCTCTATGCCAAGGGCGGCGCCATTTCCCACATCAATGAACGGGCTGCGTCCTTCCTGGGGATTCCGGTGACGACGAAGAACATGCGCGACATCTTTCCCGACTGGACCGAAGGGTCGAGCCCATCTTTCCACGAGACGATTCTCCAGCGGCCGCCGTATACGCTCATCGCCAATTCTGACTTTTTCCTCATGGACAGTAGATCCCAATACATCCTGACCATCCGCGACGTGACGGAACTGCAGCGCCTGGAAAAGAATATCCGCTATAAACTCTCCAAGACGGGGCTGACGGCGACGCACCATTTCGAGGACATCAAGACCGTCGACGAAGGCATGAAGCACGTCATCCACCAGGCCGAAGTCATGGCCCGGTACAGCGCGCCCATCCTCATCCAGGGCGAGAGCGGCACGGGGAAGGAACTCTTTGCTCAGAGCATCCACAATGCCAGCGACCGCCGTCACGGTCCTTTCGTGGCCATCAACTGCGCCGCCCTGCCGACAGACCTCCTGGAAAGCGAGCTCTTCGGCTATGTCGGCGGGTCCTTTACGGGCGCCCGCAAAGAAGGCAAGGCCGGCCTCTTTGAAATGGCCCACAACGGGACGATATTCCTCGATGAAATCAACAGCATGGCGCCGAGCATCCAGTCGAAGCTCCTGCGCGTCCTGGAAACGAAGCAGGTCATGCGCCTCGGTTCGGACTACGTCATCCCCCTGGATATCCGCATCATCTCGGCCAGCAATGCCGACATCATCGCCGCCGTCCAGGCCGGCAGCTTCCGGCGCGACCTGTTCTTCCGCATCAACACCCTGCGCCTGAGCCTGCCGCCGCTGAACGAACGGCCTGACGACATCCTCTACCTCTTTGCTTACTTCCTGGAAAATTTCACCCATCGCCGGCAGCCCCTCAAGGCGTCATTAAAAAAAGCCCTCATCCAGCATGACTGGTGGGGCAATATCCGCGAGCTGCACAGCGTCGCCTTGCGCTATTATATTTTTGGCGATACTCTGGACGATGACTACGATACCTTATTCGATATCCCGGACGAGGCCCAAAAGAACGCCCTGCTGGATACGGCGTCCCTCCAGCTGAACATGAAGAGCCTGGAAAAGACGATCCAGCAGATTCTCATTGAAGAACTGCAAGAAAAAGGCTATAGCCAGAAGGATATAGCTAAATTGCTCAACGTATCGCGGCAGACGATTTTCAATAAGATGAGGCCTTAGCCTTTACGGCCTCCAGCGGCGCCGGATGCGGCTGTTGGGGATGTTCAATTTTTGCCGGAACTTGGTCACCGTCCGTCGGGCTACGGAAATCTGGGCGGAGGCAAAATATTCGGCCAGGTCCTGGTCCGAATAGGGGTGGTCCTTATCTTCACCTTCGACGAGATCCGCGATTTTCCGCATGATAGCTTTATCGGATACGCTGGCCCCATCTTCTTTATCGACGGCATAGGCCGTAGCCAAAAAGGACTGCAGTGGATATACCTGGCCTTCAAAGAGGACGTAGCGGTGGCGGCAGACGCGGCTGACCGTAGCCGTGCTGAGTTTCGTCTCCTCGGCGATGTCTTTCTGCCGCAAGGGCTGCAAGGGCTTATGGTATAAGAAATAGTCTTTCTGGTGGCTCATCAGGCAGGTTACGACTTGTTCGATGGAATGATGGCGATAGGCCAGGGCCGAGGCCAGGTCATTGAAATCGCGGCGGGCTTTGCGGATATAGGCCAGGGTCTCCTTGTCGCCCTGGGCGGCGTACTGGTCATACAAGTCATCGCGGAAATAGACATCCGGTATCTCTTCCAACGAGCGCAGGGCCAGCTGGCCTTTCTCGTCGCAATAAATCTCCACGTCCGGCCGGATATAGACTTCTTCCTGGGTAATCTGGCCGGCCGGCTGGAGGGACAGGGTCTTGAGGAAATCGCGGATAGCCTGCAGGCCCGCTTCAGACAGGGCCAGGGAAGCCTGGATTTTCTGCCATTTCCCCTGGAGGAAGTCTTCATAATGCTGCGCCAGCAGGGCTTCCGTCTTGGCAGGGGCCTTGCGGCTGCGCCGGGTCTGGATGAGCAGGGCTTCGCGCAAATCCCTGGCGGCAATGCCCGGCGGGTCAAAGGACTGGACGAGTTCCAGCCCTTTTTTCATGTCTTCCGGAGTGAGATGATAAGCCGTGCCCAGGGAAGCCAGGTCTCCCTGGAAAAAGCCCTTATCGTCGAGGGAGCCGATGACCAGGCCTGCCGCCATCAGCTGCGGCCTGGGCAGGGACTGGACGCGGAGCTGGGCCATGAGCCGGGCTTCCAGGGAATCACTGCGGCTGCGGAGATTGTCGATGGCCTTATCGCCCTTATCGCCGGCCGGCCGGACATCGTGATAGCGGATATCCAGCAAGGGATTGTCCGTCACCTGTTCCTGCAAAAAATCGGCCAGATTCTGGGCGTGGAGGGCCAGCATCTGGATGGTCAGGCGCTGGACCTGCAATATTTTCGCTTTCTGTTCGAGTTTCAACGATAAGTTCGACATGACACGCCTCTTTCACGTAAAGGATTATTTTTTCACCATATCCTCTAAGATACGATGGGCTTCGTCCGGTTCGTGGTCTTTGATGATGCGGCTCACCGTATCATATCCCAGGGCCCCGATATAGGCTGCGCCAAAGGCAGCCGAAGCCTGGAGGTGCTGCCGGCACGAGTCTTCCCGGACTTCCAGGCCTTCGACACAGGCCGTCTGGAAGATGCGCACTGACCGGATGAGGAGCTGCAGGCTTTCCAGCAGGCAGTCGGCGATGAGCGGTTCAAAGGCATTGAGTTCAAATTCGCCGTGAGCGGCGGCCATGGCGATGGCGCTGTCGTCAGCCATGACTTTCATGGCGCACTGCATGACCATTTCCGGGATGACCGGATTGACCTTGCCCGGCATGATGGAACTGCCCTGCTGACGGGCAGGCAGGCGGATTTCGCCGATGCCGCCATGAGGGCCGGAATTCATGAGGCGCAAGTCGTTGGCGATTTTCATGAGATTGACGGCCAAGGCCTTGAGCAGGCCCGACACTTCGACGAAGACGTCGTTGTTCTGGGTCAGGTCGACGGGATATTCTGCCGCGGCCAGGCCGATGCCCGTCAGCTGGCGCAGCTGTTCGATGACTTCGTAGCGGTACTGCCGCGACGCCGTATCGGCCGTGCCGATAGCCGTGCCGCCGAGGTTGACCATGCGCAGGCGTTCCTCGATTTTATAGAGGCGCCAGCGGTCACGGGACAGGGCCTGGGCATAGGCGCCGAACTCTTCGCCTGCCGTCATGGGGACGGCATCCATGAGCTCTGTCCGGCCCAGTTTATATGTCTTCTCATAGGCCTGTTCTTTGTACTGGAAGGCTTCCTGTAAGTCGGCACAGGCCTTGCTCAGCTCCCGCAGCTGGCGGATGGCGGCAATGCGCAGGGCCGTCGGATAGACGTCGTTCGTCGACTGGCCGCGGTTGACGTCGTCCAATGGATGGATGACGTCGTATTGGCCCGGCTTTTTCCCCAATATGACTAAGGCGGCATTGGCGATGACTTCGTTGACGTTCATGTTCGTCGACGTACCGGCGCCGCCCTGCAGGGCCTCGGTCACAAAAGCGTCGTCGTACTGACCGGCCAGGATGGCGTCACAGGCAGCGGCAATGGCCTGGTAAATCCCGTCTTCGCGCACACCCAGGCGGGCGTAGGTCAGGGCGGCGGCCTTCTTGACCGTCACCATGGCATAGATGAGCGGCATAGCCGTCCGCTTGTGGCCTAAAGAGAAATTTTCCAGGGCCCTGGCCGTATTGATGCCGTACATCGTCCCTTCCGGCAATTCCACTTCACCCAGTACATCGCGTTCGATGCGCGTGTGTTCCATCCGAATCCCTCCCAAAACGGTCGCCCCTACAAACTACAAACTACAAACTACAAACTACAAACTACAAACTACAAACTACAAACTATTTTACACCAGCGACTGCAAGTACGGGAAGACGCTGAGGCTGCGTTTCAAGATGCCCTGCATATAGGCGATGGCGATGCCGTAATTGGTAATCGGCACCTGCTGGTCGGCAGCGCATTTCATGCGGTACTGGACTTCCCGCCCGTTGAGCATACAGCCGCCGCAGTGGATGACCAGGGCATAGCCCGATAAATCGTCGGGGAAATCGCGGCCGCTGGCGGTTTCGATGCGGATATCCTTCTGCGTGTAGTTGCGCAGCCAGCGGGGAATCTTGACCGTGCCGATGTCGTCGCATTGGCGGTGGTGCGTACAGCCTTCAGCAATGAGGACCGTATCGCCGTCGTGCAGTTTTTCGATGGCCGTGACGCCGCGGACGGCCGTTTCCAGCAGGCCCTTGTGCCGAGCCATGAGGATGGAGAACGACGTCAGGCGCACATCCAGCGGCGTGTCGGCCGAGACTTTAGCAAAGACCTGGCTGTCCGTAATGACCAAGGCCGGTTTCTGGCCCAGGCAGTCCAAGGTGTGGCGCAGTTCATATTCCTTGACGACGATGGCGGCGCTGTCATTGTCGATGATTTCACGGATTGTCTGCTGCTGGGGCAGGATGAGGCGCCCTTTCGGCGCGGCCGTGTCGATGGGGACGACGAGGATGACGAAATCGCCGCCCTGGATGAGGTCGCTGACGATGGGCGCGGCTGTCTCAACGGGCTTCAGGCGGGCCAGGCGTTCCTTCAGTTCATGGATGCCCTCTCCTTTCAGGGCACTGACGTAGATTTCATGGTCCTGCGCCTGTCCGGGCCGCTCCAGCAGATCGGCCTTATTATAGACGACGAGATAGGGCAGATTCTTTTCCCGGATGAGATTCAGGACTTCGTCATCTGCCGGCGTCCGCCCCTCGGCAGCGTCGATGATGACGACGGCTATATCCGTCTTGTTGAGGACCTGTTTCGTCCGCCGCACCCGTTCTTCACCCAGGGCGCCGACGTCGTCGAAGCCTGGCGTATCGATGATGACGACCGGCCCTAAGGGCAGGAGTTCCATGGCTTTATAGACCGGGTCCGTCGTCGTCCCTTTCGTCGCCGACACGATGGACAGGTCCTGGCCGGTCACGGCGTTGACGATGCTCGATTTGCCGGCGTTGCGTCGGCCAAAGAAGCCGATATGGACCCGTTCGCCTGACGGCGTATCATTCATCCCCATAGTATCGCTCCTTTCCTAAGCCTGGAGCAGCTTTTGAGCTAACTCCCGATAAATCTGGCTGACCGGCAGGTCCGGGTCGCCTTCGACGACGGTCATGCCTTTGTTTTCATAATACTGGATTTCCTTGCTCCTGGGAATATCGGCTACGATGGGCAGGCCGTGTTCATCGGCAAAGGCCTTGACCAGTTCGTATTCATCGTCGACATTGCGCCGGTTGAGGATGATGCCCTTGACCTGGGCATAGCCGCGGCTCTTGAAGTTTTCGACGGCCTTGATGATATTGGCCGCTGCGTAGAGGGCCATCTTTTCGCCGGACGTGACGATGAAGATTTCATCGGCATAGCCATCGCGGATGGGCGCAGAGAAGCCGCCGCAGACGACGTCGCCCAGGACGTCATATAAGACGACGTCAGGCTGGAGCTTCTGGAAGACTTCCTGTTCGTCCATGAGGTCGAAAGTGGCGATGATGCCCCGACCGGCACAGCCCAGGCCCGGCGTAGGGCCGCCCGTTTCGATGCAGAAGACGCCGCCGAAGCCTTCCCGGCCGATATGGTCGAAATCCGGTCCTTCTGTATGTTCCCGGTAGTAGTCCATGACCGGCGTGACGGGATGGCCGTGCAGGAGGTTCAGCGTCGAATCGGCCTTAGGGTCACAGCCGACTTGGACGACTTTTTTCCCCATCATGGACAGGGCGGCCGAAAGATTGGCTGTCGTCGTCGACTTGCCGATGCCGCCTTTCCCATAAATTGCAAATTTTCTCATAAGACTTCCTCCTCAAGTCAATTTATTTTTCAGCCATGCCGCAAAGGACGGACCGACGAAGATGGGCATATCGGCGTGGTAATGACGGCCCGAATAGGCTTCATGGGGCATGGAAATGAATTTTTCTTTTTCATCCGGCAGCAGCCGGGCATAAATCGGATCGGCAATGACCCGGCGGGCTTTGCGGCATTCCTGACGGATGACATCTTCGACACTGGCAACTTCCATGTCCTTCAAGAGCCACCGCGGCGCATCGGCAAGGGGGCAGAGCAGGCGGACGTCGGAAATGCCCATTTCCTGCTGGAGCATAGCCTTCATCGACAAGAGGTAGACCGGTTCGCCGATGACCAGGACATCGCATGGCGTATCATCATAAGCCTGTTCCGTCTTCCAGGCATTGAGGTCGGCCAGGGCGTACTGGGCTTTGATGTACTTTTCCTGTCCCGTAAAGCCTGTGAGATACGACGAATCACAGTTCCGCAAGGCTTCCAGCCAATCAGCCGTCCCCTTTTCACCCATAGGGATGCCGACGACATAAGGGATGCCATAGGTGTCGCGCATGTACTGGGCCAGGTAGAAAGCCGTCGACGACAGGACGACATTGACGTCGGCATTGGCCGCTTCGGCCAACGTGTCCAGGGTATCGCCCATGGACCACGAGCTCTGCAGGGTAAAGCCGGCATCGGTGACGATTTGCTTGAGCGTCGTCGCATTGCCGACGACAGAAAAATCCAGCGGCGTCAGGCCCAGGAGATTGACCCGTTTCGCCGGTTTCTGCGGCTTACGATGAGGCGCCTTCAAAAAGGTCTTGGCCAGCCAGACATAGGCGCCGCCGGCACCGGGCAGGTAACTATGGATGCCGTCGGTCCGGAAACCCAGCGTCGGCAGGCCCGTCCGGGCCGCTACCAGGCGTTCGATGGCCTTGAAGTCCGTGCCGATGGCATTGGGCATGGGACTGCCGCCGATGGCGACGAAGCGGGGATGGGCCGCTTCTACGGCTTCGGCGATATTATCGATGAGGCGCTGGTCATTGCCCTGGATGGTATCGATTTCATTAAGACCCGAAATATAGACCATGCTCGGCGTATCGTACCACCGCGGTTCATCGTGCGTGTCGTATGTCGAATTGCAGCCTGACGCATCGTGCATGACGATGAGGCCGCCTAATTCAAAGAGCGATGACGCAATGCCGAACATGTCGACGGCATACGTCGATAAGACGCGTTGTGCTTGTTTCAACCATGACACCCCCATGCTTTTATTTGAATGATATCCCTCATCTTGGGATTTTCGGCGGCATTGGCCTGGCCGATCAAATCTAAAATCTTCAATAGGCCCGTATAGCCATAGAAGCCGCTGTTTTCAATGAGGTTGACGAAATACTTCGTATCCGTGAAATAGGCCGCCATCTGGCCGATGGCCAGGACTTTTCCGTACTTCTTACTGTCGTCGCGCGGCAGGAGACGGCGCTTGAAATGCATCGTCGAACGCAGGGACAGGTCCGGATACTGTTCCTGCAGGAACTGGAACGTTTCTTTTTCATCTGGCGAAATAGCATCGAGATAGACTGCGTAAACGTTGAAGCCGCGGTTCAAGAGGAACGCAGCCAGTTCCAGGGGCCGCGGCGTCGCCGTATAGTCGATGGCGATGTGCGTGTCGCCGACTTGTTCCCGCAGGGTTTGGGCTTTTTTTTCGATGGCCTGTTCATAGGCATCGCAATCGGGCATGGTCAGTCCCAGGGCATCTGCCGCCTTTTGCAGATTGCGGCGCATCCGGCCGTACTCATAGGCATAGGGCAGGTACAGGGCCTGTTGATTCAGCCTTTTTTCCATATCCTTGGCCGCTGGACCGGCATTTTCCAAGAAGTAAATGTTGGCCACCGATTCACCCATGGCCTTATATTCTTCATAGGTCTGGCAGGCGGCGAAATCGTGGATAGCATAGCCTCCCTGGCGGAGCATGGCTGTCAATTCATTATCTTCGTCGACGGGATAGTAATTGACGACATAGTTGACGGCCTTCTGTTTCGGCAGGGGCTGGACGGCCCGCACGAGCTGGCGCCGGCCGAGGATGTCCGGCGTAAAGCGCCGCTGCAGGGTCGGAATCATATAGCCGTCGATGAAATCGATGTCGGGATATTTCTGGCGCAGCGTATCGTAGACGACGCGCAGGTCGATGTGCAGGAAATGCTGCATACAGCTGGTAAAGCCTTCGACGCATTTCGGCCGTTCGGGCATGTCGTCGATGATATGGGAAATGCCGTCGATCATCATTTCTTCCAGATTGCCTTTGATAAGGTTCTCGTTCGTCAAGGTAACCATAGAGAAGCGGCCGGCCCCGTCCGGGACTTCATCAGCCGACAAGACGACGCCGTGAAGGCAGCAGGCACAGCAGACGTAGACTTCGTGGCAGCCAGGGATGAGCATGGGCGAATGGGCAATGGTCCAATGTCCCCGGGCTGGCGAAGCATACTGCAGGCCGATGTGGAAGGGTTTGGGGAACGACGCCTGGCTGATGGCGACTTCGGCGCCGTCTGGCGTGACATGATACTGCGGTACCTGGGGTGGATGGATTTCATTTTCGTAAATCATGCTCTCCCTCCTCCTTAGCAGATGCGCGGCAGTAATTCACCGCCTGGCGGCGGCAGCAGCGTTTCCGCGCCGATTTCCGTACGCATGATGACCCGGCCGGGCTGGTCGGCTGTGACTTCGCCGATGATGGCCGCGTCTTTCGAATATTTGCCCTGACGCAGGGTGGCGACGATATCACCGGCTACGGCTTTGGGTGCAAAGATGACCAGCCGGCCTTCGCAGGCCAGGTAGAGCGGTTCCAGGCCGAGCATGCCGCAGACGCCGCGGACGGCCGGGTCGACCGGGATGGCCTGGCTGTCCAAGTGGATGCCGACGTGGCTCTGGCCGGCGATTTCATAGAGGACCGTACCGACACCGCCGCGGGTTGCATCGCGGATGACGTGGATGTCCTTGGTCGTATCCAGCATGGCTTCGACAGTCCCCCATAAAGGCGCGCAGTCGCTGGTCACATCGGCATCGATGCCGAACTGGTTGCGGGCCAGGAGAATCATGCAGCCATGGCGGCCGACGTCGCCGCTGACGATGACAGCGTCACCGGGCTGGGCCAGGGTCCCCGACGTATGGACGCCGTCTACGATCTGGCCGATACCCGTCGTCGTAATGAACAGGTGGTCGACCTGGCCTTTCCCGGCTACTTTCGTATCGCCGGCAACGATGCGCACACCGGCTTCCGCAGCCGTCTTGGCCATGGCTGCCGCATATTCTTCGACTTTGGCCAGGGGGAAGCCTTCTTCGATGACGAAGGCACACGACAGATATAAGGGCTTGGCACCCATGCAGGACAGGTCGTTGACGGTCCCGCAGATGCTCAGTTTGCCGATATTGCCGCCAGGAAATTCCGGCGGCGACACGATGAAGCCGTCTGTCGTAAAAGCCAGGTTAGTCCCGCCGATGGGCAGGACAGCGGCGTCGTCTCCGGTGAACTGGGGATTGGAAAAATGAGCTTTAAAGACACGGTCGATGAGTTCGGCAGTCTGTTTGCCGCCGGCGCCGTGGGCTAAGGTAATGACATCACTCATGTAAATTGCCTCCATATAAATAATAAGCCGAGCAGGCCCCTTCGTGGGAAACCATGCAGGCCCCTACGGGATGTTCCGGCGTGCAGACCTTGCCAAAGAGCGGGCACTGGGGCGGCGTGCATTTCCCCTGCAGGATATCACCGCAGCGGCAGGCCGGATTGGCGCGCCCTTCCATAGCCGGTACGTTGTATTTCTTGCGGGCGTCACAGACTGCAAAGGCAGGGCGCAGCTGCAGGCCCGACTGGGGAATGACGCCTAAGCCGCGCCATTCCGAATCGCACGGTTCCATGACTTCTTTTATCAGGGCCTGGGCGGCCGGGCTGCCTTCATCCTTGACGACACGGGGATAGCAGTTCTTGAAGAAGGGCTTTCCCTGAGGGAACTTGACCAGGATGACGGCAAAGGCCGTGAGCAGTTCTTTGGCCGTAAAGCCGGCGACGACGCCGGATACGCCTTCTTGCAGCATGGCTTCGCCAGAGCGGGTCCCCATGACGGCGTCGACGTGGCCGGGATAGAGGAAGGCGTCGGCGCTGTCCTTCATGGCTTCATAGGCCATGGGCATGGTCTTGTTAGCCGTGAGCAGGGAAAAATTTGTCATCCCGTCGGCGACGGCCTGCTTGACGGCCAGGCACGACGGCGGTGTCGTCGTTTCAAAGCCGACAGACAGGAAGACGACGTCTTCGTCCGGATGCGCCTTGGCATAATCATAGGCATCGAGAGGCGAATAGACGATTTCCACATGACCGCCCTGACTGCGGGCATCGGCCAGGCTCATCGTACTGCCCGGTACGCGCACGAGGTCGCCAAAGGTGCAGATCGTAACGCCTTTTTCCAGGGCCAGCCAGATGGCCTGGTCGATATAACCGACAGGCGTGACGCAGACCGGGCAGCCCGGCCCGGAGATGACGTCGACCTGGGGCGGCAGGATCTGGCGGATGCCCTGGCGGAAGATTTCATGCGTATGGGTCCCGCAGACTTCCATAATGCGGATTTTCGGCCCGTCATAACTGCGGATAATATCCAGGGCCGTCCGCTTCTTTGCTTCTGCCATCAGTTCAGGTCCTCCAGGATATCGTCTGTTTCGTCGGCATCATTATCGGTAATCTTGGCGATAGCCATGCCGGCGTGGACCATGACGTAATCGCCAGGATCGAGTTCGTCGATAAGAGCTGCCGATACTTCCCGTTTAGCACCGGAAGCATCGACGAGAGCCATTCCATTCTGTATTTTCATAACACGTGCCGGTAACCCTACACACATGATAATTCCTCCTTTATGTATAACCAATTAATTTCGTTCATCGAACAACGGGCAACCTCTCAGACCGCCTGCGGCGGCCAGCTCCCCTATTAGGGGAGCCTTGCGAACTGCGGCCTGCGGGCCTACATATACATGCATAACGTCATCACCATCGTTCCGGACGGGCGCCCCACGTGGGCGCCCCTACGAAAGCGACCTGCGAACTGCGGCCTGCGGGCCGCCTTCCAGGCGGCCCCTACGTATACGCGGCGTAAACGGCCTGTCCTAAGGCGATGCCGCCGTCGTTGGGCGGGACCGTGCTGTGCTTGAGGACGGTGAAGCCCAGGTGCTGCAGGGTCTGGTCGCAAAGGCGCAGGAGCAGGCGGTTCTGGAAGACGCCGCCGCTCAGGGCCACGGCGTGCAGTCCCGTTTCTTCCTGCACGGCCAGGCAGGCCCCGGCAATCATGGCAGCCAGGCCCTGATGAAATGCATAAGCCAGGCAGCCGACCGCTTCTCCGGCCAGGCGGCCTTCCAGGACCTGCCGGACCAGGACACCCGTCGGCAGGAGCAGCCGGTCTTGGCCATGGATGGGCGCCATGGGCGTCACATCCGGTGCGGGATGGTCTTTTTCCCAGGCCTCAGCGGCAAACAGGAGGGCCATCGACGCCTGGCCTTCAAAGGTCGAAGCCCGGCAAATCCCCAAGATAGCGCTGATGCCGTCGAAGAGGCGGCCGGCACTGGTCGACAAGACGCTGTTGATCTGCTGATCAGCCAGGAAGAACTGGGCCTGCCGTTCGGCTTCACTGCAAAGTTGCAGGGCTTCGATCATGGACGCCGCCTGGCTCCGGTCCTTCTGCAAGCTGTCGATGAGGCTGACGGCAATGCGCCAGCCCTCGCGGGCCGATGCGTCGCCGCCGCGCTGCCAGAAAGGCTGGATCGACGCAGACCGCTGAAAGCCATGGACGTCACTGACCAGGACTTCGCCGCCCCAAATCGTCCCGTCTGTCCCGTAGCCGGTACCGTCAAAGGCGATGCCGATGACCGGTTCTTCCCAGTCGTTTTCAGCCATGCAGGACAGGATATGGGCATAGTGATGCTGGACGGCGACGACGGGCAGGCCCAGTTCATGGGCTACGGCCGTCGTGTTGTAGCGCGGGTGCAGGTCGCAGGCGACGACAGACGGCTTGGCTTCAAGGAGCGTCGTCATGCGCCGGATGGACTGGCGCAGGGCTTCGACAGTCCGTATATCGGCCATGTCGCCGATGTACGGCGAAGGATAGAACAGGTGATTGCGGCCGATGCAGAAACAGTTCTTCAATTCCCCACCTATAGCCAGGACATCCTTGCCGCTTCCCTTTCCATAGAAGAAAGGCAGCGGCGCATAGCCCCGGGAGCGGCGTATCATATAGGGCTTGCCGTCATACCAGTCCATGACCGAATCATCGGCCCGCAGGCGGATGCGGCGGTTGTGGCTCAGGATGAGGTCGCAGAGGCCGGACAGTTCCTGCCGCGCTTCGTCATCATCGTGACAGATAGGCGCGCCGGACTCATTGGCGCTGGTCATGACCAGTGCATCCGGTACGGCGAGGCCGTCGTCATAAGTAAAGAGCAGCAGATGAAGCGGCGTATAGGGCAGCATGACGCCGACAGACGGATTGCCCGGCGCAATGGACGGCGTCAGGGTCTGACTGCCTTTCTTGGGCAGTAAGATAATCGGCTTCTGATGACCGTCGAGGACGTTTTCCGCCCCATCGGGAATGATGCACTGCCGGCGCACGGCGTCGAGGTCCTTCATCATGACGGCAAAAGGCTTCACAGGCCGCCGCTTGCGCTGACGCAGAGTCTGGACAGCCTGTTCATTGCCGGCATCACAGCAGATGTGGAAGCCGCCGATGCCCTTGACGGCGATGATTTTTCCATCAATAATCGCCTGTCTGGCCGCAATGATGGCCTGACGGCGCCGTTCGGGCCGGTCCAGGAGATAGACTTCCGGACCGCAGTCGTTGCAGCAGACCGGCTGGGCATCGTAACGCCGCGTTTCGGCGTGGGTATATTCATATTCGCACTGGGGACACATGGGGAACTCGCCCATACTCGTCCGTTCGCGGTCGTAAGGCATGGCATCGAGGATGGTCAGCCGCGGGCCACAGGCCGTGCAGTTGATGAAGGGGTGGAGATAGCGGCGGTTGGTCTTATCGAAGAGCTCCGCTTTGCAGGCATCGCAGATGGCAATGTCCGGCGACACGAAGATATCGCCTTTTTCCCTGGCGCTCTCGACGATGGAAAAATTCTCGTACGGCGGCCGGTCTTCCGTCGTCGTGACGACTTTCAGGATAGCCGACCGTTCAGGCGCCTTGCCTTCCAAATCATCGTGGAAGGCCATCAGCGCCGCCGGGGAACCTTGGGCCAGGATTTCCACATAAGAGCCCTTATTGCAGACCGTCCCGTGAATGGCATGAGCCGCTGCGATGCGGCTGACAAAGGGCCGAAAGCCGACGCCCTGGACGATGCCAAAGACACAAATCCGTTCCGTATGCATCTTATCCCCTCCCGGACACGGCGAAATGCGGGAAATCGACGTATTGGCCGTGGAAGTTCGGCAGGGCCCGGCGGAAATAGGCATCGCCGAGGATGATGTCGAACTGGTCGTTGTCGGCCAGGCGGCGCAGGTCGTCTTCTTCACGGAGCCGGACACAGTCCGTCCCCTGCGGCTCAGGGAGCCCCATGAACCACGAAGCCGTCGTCACGTAAGCGGCACCGGCTTCTTCGGCCATGGCGGCCATAGCCGAGGCAGCGACAGCCTGATGGATGATGAGGACGTTCTTGCCAGAAAAGAGGTTGTCGTCAAAATCGACGACGGCATCGAGGCCGAAGTAATGGAGCTCATAAGGTGTCCCGAAGGTCTTCTGCAGATATTGAGCGGCCTTCAGGCCGGCCGGTGAGAGGACCAGATTGAGGGAGGCCTTGCCGGCCTTGCGGTAATCGTCGATTTCATCGAACAAGAGAATCTGCTGCCAGCCGTCTTCGACCAGGGACTGGCTGATCCATTCGATATCGCCAGGGTGCATCAGTTCCAGGGGAACGGCGCCGAGGACGCCGACTGTATCGGCTTCGGCCTGCTGCGACGGGTCGGCCAGGACCGGGAATAAGGCGTCGTAGGCCTTTTCGATGCCCTTGTCGTAGTAATCCATGCCCGTCGTATCGACTGTGACGACTGGGATGGACAGCTTCTTTTCAGCCATGTGCTTCAAGGCCTTATAGTCCGTGCCGATGACCGACGGGACCGGCGTCCCGACGATGGCGGCAAAGTCGGCATCAATCGTTTCGGCAGCCTGGCAGAGTTTATCGACCAGGCGGTCGTCGCGGCCGAGGATGGCGTCCATATCGCGCAGGCCGGCACTGAAGACGGCACTCTTTTTCCCACTGAACCAGCGCGGTTCATCGAAACCGCAGATGTTGCCGGCACAGCCGCCGGCATCGCAGATGACGACGATGCCGTTCAGTCCGTAGAGGACGGCCGCCGCGCCGGAGTCGTCCGGTGCAAAGGGTGAAATATATTTCCATAAACCTTTCATGGATGTTTCCTTTCCAACAAGGCCTGCTCCAGCCGCTGTAACAGCGAAATGACTCCGGCATAACCGAAGGGCTGGATATCTTCATCCCACGAGAGATGGGCGGCCTGTTCATGATAATATGCGGCATCCTTGCCGATGGTGACGTCGACAGGATGGTCCTGTCCCCGGTAATAGAGCATGGACGGCGACAAATTGGAGTATACCTGCGTATCCGGACTCAGCTGGGCCAGGTGGCGCAGGTAGACGAAATCGTCCGGTCCCAGGTTGGCGTAGATTTCGCGGATGACGAAACCGTAGCGGGTCAGGGCTAGGGCCATTTCAAAGGCGTTGCCGTTCTGCATCTCGCCGATGGCCACGGTCGTGCCGCTGTATTTTTCCCGCACAGCCCGAACGACGGCCTGGGCCCGTTCATGCCAGGCACTGTCATCGATGGTCGTCCCCAGTACCTGAGCCAGGGCCTGATACTGTTTGTGGATCTGGGCGACCTGGTAGAGACGGGTCAGTTCGATGCTGGGAATACCCAGGCGCTTTTCCATATCCTGGGCAGCCAGGCGCGCTTCCGGGTTGAGGATGATGTTGACGTTGGCCTGGGACATGGCCTTATAGGCGGCAAAGTCGGAACAGCGGGAAATCTCATTGATCTGATTAAAGCCAACGCCTCTCAGTATGTCGTACAACTCGCAGTCGTCCTGCAAGGGCGCGAAATAGCCCAGGAGATTGACCGTCCGGCGGCGGCGCGGCTGTTTTTCCAGCAGCGAATAAATGGCCCGGCGGACGTCGACCATCGGCGGCTTGCGGCCTTCCCGGGTCAGAGCGTACATGTAGCAGGGCACGACGGGCAGGCTCGCTTCCTTTTCGGCTTTGCGGCAGACCCGTTCCATATCGGTCCCCAGCAGGGCGTCGACACAGGTCATGCAGATCATGACGACTGACGGCTTTTCAGCCAAGCTGTCGACGACTTCACAGACGGCCTGGGGGATTTTCTTCAGATGGCGGCCCGTGACGATGTCCGTTTCATCCATGATATAGAAGAAGAAACGGTCGCTGTACCCGCCCATTTCGCTGAGGATCGTCGTATTGCGGCCACAGCAGCCCGGTCCGACCAGGAGCATGACCGATCCGGGAATGGACAGGCCTGCCCGTTTGACGCCGAAGCCCTGGGCCCCAGGCGAGTTGAAGGCCAGGGCAGCCGGAGAATTATAGATGAGGTGCGTCGACGTGACGAGTTCAGCCGGGATATCATCGCGGCCGCGCGTCACCAGGTCTTGCACGGTGATAGCATAAGGTTTTCGTTCTGTCATAATCATTCCTTGTCTTGTAATAATTTTTGCGCCAAATCGAGGAAGATATGGCTGATAGGCAGGTCCGGATCGCCTTCGATGACGGTCTGGCCCAGATCTTCATAGCGGTTGATGTCGTCACTGCGGGGAATGTCGCCGACGATGGAAAGGTGAGCCTTTTCGGCAAAGGCCCGGACCTTCGCTTCTTCGTCGGGGACGTTGCGGCGGTTGAGGAGGATACCCCGGACTTTGGCATAGCTGCGGTCGGCAAAATTGGCCACAGCCGTATTGATGTTATTGGCTGCGTAGAGAGCCATTTTTTCACCCGATGTGACGATGAGGACCTGTTCCGCATAGCCTTCGCGGATAGGCGCTGCAAAGCCGCCGCAGACGACGTCGCCCAGGACATCGTACAGGACGACGTCGGGCTCATATTTTTCAAAGAGGCCTAAATCTTCCAACAGAGAAAAAGTGGCGATAATGCCCCGGCCGGCACAGCCCAGGCCCGGCGTAGGACCGCCCGTTTCGATACAGAGGACGCCGCCATAGCCGATGCGGGAAATATCCTCGATGGATTCTGGATCTTCGTCGTGTTCCCGCAGATAATTCATGACCGGCTGGACGGGATGGCCGCCGAGCAGATTGAACGTCGAATCGGCCTTAGGGTCACAGCCGATCTGGATGACTTTCTTGCCTAAATAGGCGAAGGCAGCGGCCAGATTACTGGTCATCGTCGATTTCCCGATGCCGCCTTTGCCGTAAATCGCAATTTTCAGCATACGCGCCTCCTACTGCGGCATAGGCGGGTAAATCGTCTTGGTGCTGACTTCCGGGAGCATCCCTAATTTCCCCGACAAAGCGCTGATGACGTCTTGCGGCGCATCGACGATGAGGCTGATGACATTGATATCCTTATCCTTATAAGGGACCCCCATGCGGCCGACGACATACTGGCCATATTCATGCAGGATTTCATTTAATTTAGTCGATTCCTGGCGATTCCCTACGATAATACCGATTAAAGCGACTCTCGTTTCCATATTCGTACCTCCTAAAGAAAAAAGGGGCTGTCGCACGTGCGACGCCCCTTTTTGAGTTTTAAGTTTCCAGTTTGTAGTTTTTAGTGAAGGTCTTTAAATTGAAAGCCCTCATCTACAAACTATAATCAAAAGGGACCACGCATGATGGCAGAAGCCTCCGTGCGACAGTCCCTTCGGATAATTGTGCTTTCGCCTCATCTGCGCAGTCAAGTCTTTGCAGAGGAGCACGGTTGCTTCATAGATGAAGTTTTCCGTCAGGCAATCCTTACGGAGCACTTATTTACCCTATTATTATAACAGATTTAGTCTACTTTGGCGAATACTCACCCATTTTTTCCGCCCAAAAAAGCGCGGTACTTTTCATTGAACGTGGCCTTGTTCAATTCCTTTTCCCAGCAGGCGACGACGACCGTAGCCATGCAGTTGCCACAGACGTTGCAGATCGTGCGGATCATGTCGAGGAGGCGGTCGATGCCTAGGAGGATAGCGACGCCTTCTGTAGGCAGATTAAAGGCCGCTGCCGTCGCAGCGACGACGATGATGCCCGCACCGGGAACACCGGCAATACCCTTGGTCGACAGCATGAGCGTGACCATGACCAGCAGCTGCTGCTCAATGGGCATCTGGATACCGTAGAGCTGGGCAATGAACAAGATACCGGCTGAACTGTACAGCGTCGAGCCGTCGAGGTTGAAGGAATAACCCGTCGGCATGACAAAGGTGACAATCGTCTTGGGAACGCCCAATTCTTCAAGGCGCTTCATGGCACCGGGCAAGGCGGCTTCACTGCTGGCCGTCGAGAAAGCCAGGAAGAGGATGTCCTTCAAGGCCCGGATGACGTGGAAGAAATTGATGCCCGTAAAAAGGCTGGCAATGAGGGCGACGACACAGATGAACAGCGCTGTAGCACCGGCGACGGACAAGATGAGCTTGCCCAAGGGGATGAGCATGGCAATGCCATAGCTGCCGACGGTATAGGCAATCATGGCAAAGACACCGATAGGCGCAAAGTGCATGACATAGCCCGTTACTTTGAACATGGCTTCAGCCACGCTCTGGCAGATATCGACAATGGTTTCACCTTTGCCGCCGATATGGGCGACGGCGACGCCAAAGAAGCAGGCAAAAAAGATGATCTGCAGCATATCCTGCCGGGCCATGGCATCGACGATGTTGGTCGGGATGATGTGGACGGCATAGTCGACGAGGTCGACACTGTGCTGGCTGGCAGCTGCGGCATTGGAAGCATTCGCTGCCGAAGCCGATAAAGTGACGCCCACACCGGGTTCTGCAATATTCATGAACAACAGGCCGATGGCCAGGGCGATGGTCGTAGCGAACTCGAACCAAATGATGGCCTTGCCGCCTAAGCGGCCGAGCTTTTTAAAATCGCCCGTACCGGCAATACCCATGACCAGGGTACTGAAAATAAGGGGCACGACAATCATCTTGATCATGCGCAGGAAGGCATCACCGAAGGGTTTCAGCTTATCGCCGAAATCTGGGAACAAATAACCGACCAGGGCACCGAGGGCCAAGCCGATCAAAATTTGGGAACTCAAGCCAATTTTTTTCTTCAAGGCTGTATCTCCTTTTCTCTGGTAATAAAAAACAGCAGATAAATAAAATTGTATGCTATTTTCGCCAAATACACAAGGTTTTATATGTATATTTTCCTCACAAAAAGATAACTTCTTGACACAGCGGGTACAGCCTTCTATAGTATACATAAAAGAAGAACAGGAGTTGAGCTTATGATTTGTCCCAAATGTGGTACGGAACTGCGCGACGGCGTCCTCATGTGCCCGATTTGCGGCACTAAACAGGAAGTACCACCGCCAGTCCCGCCCAAAAATATACAAAATAACCCGAAAATCTTTACTAAGACTCGGGTTATTAGTGTCATCATCATTGCAGCCTTTATCATTATCGGCTTATGCAAGGTGTTCTTATTCAAATGATTGTTAGATGCGGGAAATGACAGCATCATCATCAATGAAAATGCCGTTGTTTCCCATATCACCGGAAAAACGGTCTGTTTCCACTGAGGCCTGGATTCCCATGAGCGTATTGCGGAAATGGAGCGTCCCTCGACTATAACGGTCTCCATCAGCACCATTAAAACCGTCGATATCGGCGCGGTCCAATAACATCTGGCGTGTATCTTCCGATAAGTCGCCCCATCTCATTCCCAACAAGGTCCGTGAAAGCATAACCATCCATCCTTTCGTTTAAATTTGACAAAGAGTAAAAAAAGAGCAAGGGCAGAATGTGTACTCGTAAGACATCTTTGTCCTTGCTTTTATTCTTTGTATCCATTATATATTTCACAATAAGAAAAGTCAATCCGTTATATGAAAAAAATGTACTATTCCCCGGTCGCAGTTCGCAAAACCATACCTCATGGACCTGTTATGTATATCACCATTTATTCGCGGCGGGCCGCCCAAGGCTCCCTTTATAGGGGAGCTGACCGCCAAAGGCGGTCTGAGAGGTTAAAGGTCGGCCCCTACAATCCCCAGGGGCCCCTGGTCGGATAGGAAGCCGCCTCGTCCCACATCGCTTGTCATGTATGATGGGTACCCCCATTATTCCGAACGGGCGCCCCACGTGGGCGCCCCTACTAGCAGCTAGCGGTCAGCGGTCAGCAGTCAGCAGTTAGCCGTTAGACGTTAGCAACGGCAGTCCCACGAACCACGAGCCACTAACAACGAACAACAAAAAAAGCACTAGCATTTGCTAGTGCTTTTTTCTTAATCAGCGGCTTCCTATCCTCCCAGGGGGCCTCCCCCCAAGTACTTTCGGCGTTTGCGGGCTTAACTGCTGTGTTCGGCATGGGAACAGGTGG
>NZ_JBKKJR010000023.1:0-39745 GCF_046614755.1 Megasphaera indica | reverse complement strand
CTTACATCACAAGCTGCAATCCGGTAATTTCGGGACATACCTTTATTCCTTAAAAAAAGTGAAAAAGAGTGCTTGAATAACTATATACATAGCAAAGGTACATGTTTTTTTTGCCGACTGGATGCCGGTCTGTTTCGTGTACCTTTTTTACGTTTAGCGAGAAAAAAGAGAATAGAACGATGAAATAGAATAAAAAAAAAGGGGGGCTGTCGCACGAAGCCAAAATGGCTTAATGCGACAGCCCCTTTTTTATTCGCTCTTAGTGGAACGGAGAAATAGATTTTTCAGGACCTCGTGGGGGTCCTTTTTTTCTTTTATGATGGCGTGGACGGCTGCCGTAATGGGCAGTTCTACGCTGTATTTTCCAGACAGGTCGAGGAGTGCCTCCGTCGTGCTGACGCCTTCGGCCAGTTTTTTGAAGGGCTTTCCTTCGATGAAGTCCTGGCCGAAGCGGCGGTTATTGCTGTGCAGGGAAAAGAGGGTCGCTTCGTAATCGCCGAGGTGGCTCAGGCCGTAGACGGTCATGGCCTGTCCGCCCATGGCGGCGACAAGGACCGATAGTTCGTGGGCGCCGCGGGCCATGAGGGCTCCTTTCAGGCTGGTCAGATGAGCGCCGTCGAGCATACCGGCAGCGATGCCCATGACGTTCTTGGCGGCCGCACCGATTTCGATGCCCAACAGGTCCTGGCCGTAGTAGAAACGGATGAGGGGACTCGTGAAGGTATCGACTAAGAAGTGGGTCAGGTCTTCGTCAGCCGAGGCGATTACCATGCAGTTCGGCATACCTCTGATGAAATCCTGGACGTGGCCGGGTCCGACCCAGACGGCCGTGCGTACGGACGGTCCCAGTTCTTCTGCCATGACCGTCGTCAATCGCTTGCCACTTCCTTCTTCCAGACCCTTCATGGCCAGGACGAAGGGCAGGGACGGGGCGAAGCCGGCTTCTTTCAGCTGATGCGTGAAGCTGCGCAGCTGCTGGGCGCTGATGGAGATGATGCAGATATCGGCTGCTGCCAGAGCTGCCGTCAGGTCCGAAGTCAGGCTCACAGAATCGGGCAGGTGCAGGTATTCATTCTGGCGGGTGTCCATAAGTTCCTGTAAGTGCTGGGAACCGGGACGGCCCCATAAGGTGACGTCATGGCCGATGTGGTCGGCGTACCAGGCGTGGAAACTGCCCCAGCGGCCGCAGCCTAAGACGGTGATCTTCATGGAATGCCTCCTTTTATCTTACAGCTTGGCAATGACGGCGTCGCGGTATTCTTCCGTCGTGGCGCTGCCGCCTAGGTCCGGTGTAAGGTGCTGCTTTTCAGCCAGGACTTCGTCGACGGCTTTGCGGATCTTGGCGGCAATGGCCGTTTCGCCGATGTATTCCAGGAGCATGCAGGCTGACCACAAGAGGGCTGTCGGGTTGGCGATGTGTTTGCCGGCGATATCCGGGGCACTGCCGTGGACGGCTTCGAACATGGCGTAGTCGTCGCCGACATTCATGGAAGGCATCAGGCCCAGGCCGCCGATGAGGCCGCTGGTCAGGTCGGACAGGATGTCGCCGTAGAGGTTGGGCGTGACGATGATGTCGAACTGTTCCGGCCGCATGACCATCTGCATGCACGTGTTGTCGACGATTTTGTCGTCACTTTCGATCTGCGGGTAGTCCTTGGCGATGGTGTGGAAAATATCGAGGAACAAGCCGTCGCTCATCTTGAGGATGTTGGCTTTGTGGACGCAGGTGACTTTTTTGCGGCCATGGGCTACGGCGTAGTCGAAAGCGGCCCGGATGATGCGTTCACTGGCCTTGCGGGTGATGAGCTTAATGGCGTGGACCGTATCTTCATTCATCTTGTATTCGACGCCGATGTACAAATCTTCTGTGTTTTCCCGGAAAGTAACGATATCGACGTTGGGGAAAGGCGTCTTGACGGCCGTATTCGATTTGGCCGGACGGATATTGGCATAGAGGTCGTATTTGTTGCGCAACGTGACGTTGAGGGACCGGAAGCCCTTGCCGATAGGCGTAGTGATCGGCGATTTCAGCAGGAGATGGGTCTTTTCAAAAGAAGCGAATGCGTCGTCAGAGATGAGGGCGCCGTGGCGTTCATATTCGGCAGCGCCGACGTTGAAAATTTCATAGGAAAGGGGCGCTTTGGCAGCGTCGAGAATCTGCAGGACAGCGTCGGTGATTTCCGGGCCGATGCCATCGCCTTTGAATACAGTGATTGTCTTCATGATCTATCTGTCCTTTCTGGGAATATAGTCCATCAAATCGCCGACATACTTGGCTGCCGGACGGACGATGCGGTTGTCGTACAGTTTGTGTTCGATGTTGTGGGCCAGCCAGCCGACCATACGGCTGATGACGAAGAGCGGCGTGTAGAGGTCGCGCGGGATGCCCAGCATGTTGTAGGCGAAGCCGCTGTAATAATCGACGTTGCTGCACATGTTGACACCCTTTTCTTCTTTCAAGGTCTTCATGGCCAGCTTTTCAAAGCGGTTGTAGAAGCGGAAGACGTCGGTCATGCCCTTTTCCTTGGCCAGGATACCGCAGTAGTGGCGCATGATTTCAGCGCGCGGATCCGACAGGGTGTAGACGGCGTGGCCGAAACCATAGACCAGGCCGTCTTGACAGCCTTTGAATTTCTTGTTGAGAATCTGGTGGATGACGTCGACGATCTGTTCATCCGTAGCCTTGATGCCGATGGCGTCGATGACATGTTCCATCATCAGGGATACGCGGATATTGGCACCGCCGTGGCGCGGGCCCTTGAGGGCGCCGACGGAGCTGGCCATGCTGGAATAGATGTCCGTATCCGTCGACGAGACGACGATATTGGTGAACGTCGAGTTCGTGCCGCCGCCGTGGTCGGCATGGAGGAATAAGAGCAGGTCCAGGAGCTGGGCTTCCTTGGGCGTGAATTTGCTGTCCGGCCGCAGCATGGACAGGATATTCTCTGCCGTCGAATAGTCCTTGCGGGGATAGTGGATGACCAGGCTCTTGCGGTTATAATAATGGACCTTGGACATATAGGCATAGACGGCGATGGACGGCAGCTTGCTCATGATATTCAGGCCCTTGCGCAGGGTCTGGTAGACGTCGGTATTGTCCGGATCGGGGTCGTAATTATAGAGCGTCAGCAGGGCGTGCTGCAATTTGTTCATCAGGTTCTTGCCGGGCAGACGCAGGAGGTTCATTTCCAGAAAATCATCGGGCAGATCGTAGCCGTTTTGTAAGACCTTGCAGAAGGCATTCAGTTCATCTTCTGTCGGCAAGTAGCCGAAGAGGAGGAGAAAGCTGGCTTCTTCATATAAGTAACCTTGATAATTTTCGACTTTGGCCAGCTCGCGAATGTCGATGCCGCGATAGTACAAGACGCCGTCGCAATCGACTTTTTGGCCTTTTTCGTCACGCTGGTAGCCGACGACATCGGCAATGCGGGTCAGGCCGACGAGGACGCCAGTGTGGTCTTCATTGCGCAGGCCGCGCTTTACGCCGTACTTGGAGAACCATTCGCGGGGAATCTGTGTGTAGTTTTGTGACTTGCCGTAAAACTGGGCTAAGTAAATATTTTTGTCCAATGTGATTCCTCTCTTTCCTGCAAGTATGAATATGGGAGAATAACTTATAAAGCATCGGTTATACGCGAATATTCATAAATTTTATTTTGGGAATAATTTCTAGTATATTCCTGTAAAGTATAAGTTATTATAGCATAATTATGGATAAAGTAAAATAAAAATCGCGTAAAGTGTAAAACGTTTTAAGGGTAGCCACAGCCGTTTTAATTATGATATAATATTTATTGAAATGCTTAAAATTTTATATTGTGAAAATAGATTACAATATTTTCACAATGAGAAAAGCCATCGCCCAGGCTGGCGGTGACAAAGGAGGGCTTGGAATGATTCAGTTATATGATGGAGGCGCATATCTCGTCAACGGGACGGACATCGTGCCGGAACAGGATGCGGCCAAACTCAGACAGCTCACAGGCAGGACCGTTTCTAAGGAAGAAGGGCGGAAAGGGACCATCGCCTATTCTATCTTAAAAAATCATAATACGTCGGGTTCCATGGAACACTTGAAAATCAAGTTCGACGCCATGGCTTCCCATGACATTACCTTTGTCGGCATCATCCAGACGGCTAAGGCATCGGGAATGGAAAAATTCCCCCTTCCCTACGTGCTGACGAACTGTCATAATTCGCTCTGCGCCGTCGGCGGCACCATCAATGAAGACGACCACGTCTTCGGCTTGTCGGCAGCCAAGAAATACGGCGGCATCTTCGTACCGCCCCACGTCGCCGTCATCCATCAGTACATGCGTGAAAAGATGGCCGGCTGCGGCCGCATGATCATCGGCTCTGACAGTCATACCCGCTATGGTGCCTTAGGGACCATGGCCGTCGGTGAAGGCGGCGGCGAACTGGTCAAACAGCTCTTGTGCGATACTTATGATATCGCCTATCCCGGCGTCGTCGGCGTCTACCTGACGGGCAAGCCGAGTCCGGCCGTCGGCCCGCATGACATTGCCATCGCCATCGTCGGTGCCGTCTTCAAGAACGGCTACGTCAAGAACAAGGTCATGGAATTCGTCGGCCCCGGCGTCGCTTCCATGACGACGGACTACCGCAACAGCGTCGACGTCATGACGACGGAAACGACGTGCCTGTCGTCGGTATGGCGGACCGATGACGACACCAAGGCCTATTTGACCCAGCATGGCCGCGGCGATGCTTATAAAGAATTGAATCCCGCCGATGTGGCCTATTACGACGGCATGATCTACATCGACCTGAGCACCATCAAGCCGATGATTGCCATGCCCATGCATCCCAGCAACGCCTTTACCATTGATGAACTCAATGCCAACCTGGAAGATATCCTCCATGAAACGGAAGAAGCCATCAACGGCCGCATGAGCAACAAGGATTTGAAATACAGCCTGACCGATAAAATCAAAAACGGCAAGCTCCAGGTCCAGCAGGGCGTCATCGCCGGCTGTGCTGGCGGCAACTACGGCAACGTCATGGCCGCTGCCCATATACTCAAGCAGGCTTCCTGCGGCAACGGCAACTTCACCCTCGACGTCTATCCGTCGTCGCAGCCGGTCTATCTCGACCTGGTCCGCAAGGGCGCCGTGGCATCGCTCCTGGAAGCGGGCGCCATCTTCAAGACGGCTTTCTGCGGTCCCTGCTTCGGTGCCGGTGACACGCCGGCCAACAACGCCTTCAGCATCCGCCATACGACGCGTAACTTCCCGAACCGCGAAGGCTCGAAGCCGGGCAATGGCCAGTTCGCTTCGGTAGCCCTCATGGATGCCCGTTCCATCGCTGCGACAGCAGCTAACGGCGGCGTCCTGACGTCGGCCGAAGGCTATATGGACGACTACGTCGAAACGCCCTATGATTACGACGGCCAGCCCTACGCTACCCGCGTCTATCAGGGCTTCGGCCAGGCCGATGAAGGCGCTTCCCTGGTCTATGGTCCGAACATCAAGGATTGGCCGGATATGGAACCTTTGGCCGATTCGGTTTTGCTCAAGGTCTGCTCGAAGATCATGGACCCGGTCACGACGACAGACGAACTCATCCCGTCTGGCGAAACATCGTCGTACCGCTCCAATCCCCTGGGCCTGGCTGAATTCACCTTGTCCCGCCGCGATCCGGAATACGTAGGCCGGGCCAAAGCCGTAGACAAAGTCGAACGGGCCCGCCTGGCCGGCGACTGCCCGGCTGGCGTCGACCCGGCCCTGAAAGATGTCTTTGCCGTCCTGCGCGCTCACTTTGGCGACGTTTCCATGAAAGACGTGGAAATCGGCAGCATGATCTACTGCATCAAGCCCGGCGACGGCTCGGCCCGCGAACAGGCTGCCAGCTGCCAGCGCGTCCTCGGCGGCCTGGCCAATATCTGCCAGGAATACGCGACCAAACGCTATCGTTCCAACGTCATCAACTGGGGCATGCTGCCTTTCCAGATGGAAGGCCAACCGGACTTTGAAATCGGCGATTACATCTATGTACCGGACGTCAAAAAAGCCCTCGACGGCGACATGAAAGCCATCAAGGCCTATGTCGTCGGCAAGGACCTGCGTGAATTGTCGCTGTACATCGCGCCCATGACGGACGATGAAAAGAAAATCGTCAAAGCCGGCTGCCTCATCAATTACAACCGGAACCGCTGATTATTCGTCGAAAGTATCGGGGAAGGCGCGGATGCCTTCTTTCGGTGACGTGTGATAGTGGTTTTTCCAGGCCCTGTAGAATGTCGAATACGTCGTGAATCCGCAGTCATAGCAGATTTCCGTCAAAGCCCGCCCCTCCTGCATGAGGTGGCGGGCTTTTTGCAGCCGTTTCGTCGTAATGTAGCTGGCGGCGGTCATGCCCGTTTCGGCCTTGAAGAGGTGCATCAAGTAGTCCGGGCTCATGAAAAAGGCGGCGGCCAGGCTGGGAATGGACAGGTCGCCGCTCAGGTTGGCTTCGATGTAAGCTAGGAGGCGGCGTATCTTCTCGTTCTGATGGCCTTTCTGGACGATGCGGAGCTTGTCTTTCTGCAGGGCCCGGGTCAGGTGGATCATGAACTCCGTGAACAGCGTTTCCTGTAAGAGCGGGCTTTCCGGTCCCATGTCCGACCAGGCCCGGCGCAGGCGGCACGATACATTGTACAAGTTGTCCGCTTCCTGGGGCTGGCGCAGGACGGGAGCCTTGGGCGCCGTGAATATCTGGCCGGCCGGGCAGCCGCGGCGTTCATAGCCCTGCAGATAAGCCGGGGAAATATAAGCGATGATGCGTTCGTAGACATCATCGCCATAGATGATAGGGCGGTGGATGCGGCCGGCCGGGATGACGACGATGTCGAAAGGCTGCAAGTCATAGGCCGTCCCTTCGACGTCATACGATACGTGACCCCGGAAAAAGAGGGTAATCTTGTCGAAGTCGTGGTAATGATAGGGGCAGGTCCACTGCCGCTTATCCGATAGATGGAAGAGTTTTAATTTTTCCGCTAAATAACCCGTCTTTTGCGCCATACCTTTGTCACCTCACACCTTATCTTATAGCAGGATTTGCAATATAAAGAGCATTATCTACATATATTTGCCACTTTCCGCTATTGTATAATAACAACTGTAAGGATTCAAGTAAGCAATGATAGTAGTATAGATATTTTTTCACGGAGGGTTTAACTATGAAATTCGTAAAAATGCACGGCTTAGGCAATGACTTCGTCTTTTTGGAAGATAAAAACGGCGCGGACAAGGATTTTTCCAAGCTGGCCGTCAAGATGTGCGCTCCCCATACAGGCATCGGCGCCGATGGCATCATCGTCATCGTACCGAGCGATAAGGCCGACGTCCGCATGCGCATCATCAATGCCGATGGCAGTGAAGCGGAAATGTGTGGTAACGGCATCCGCTGCTTTGCCAAATACGTTTACGACAACGGCATCATCGACAAGAAAGAATTCGCCGTTGAAACCCTGGCAGGCATCATGAAGCCGAAAGTTACGGTCGGCGACGACGGCAAGGTCAGCCTGGTCACCATCAACATGGGCAAGCCCTTCACGGACCGCGCCCAGATCCCCATGGAAGGCCCGTCCGGCCCGGTCATCGATGAACCCATCGAAATCGACGGCAAGACCTATAACATCACCAGCCTGCTCATGGGCGTCCCCCATACCATGACCTATGTCAAAGACGTCGACGCCGTCGATCTCCACGAATTAGGCCCGAAATTTGAAACCTATAAGGCTTTCCCGCGCAAGACCAACATGAACTTCGTCCAGGTCATCGACGACCACACCATCAAAGTCCACACGTGGGAACGCGGTGCCGGCGCCACCCTGGCCTGCGGTACCGGCTCCTGCGCCTGCGCCGTCGGCTCCTTCCTGAACGGCTTCACCGGCCGCAGCGTCGACGTCCAGCTCTACCTGGGCACGCTGCACATCGAATACAACGAACAAGACGGCAACGTCTACATGACCGGCCCGGCAGCCGTCACCTTCACTGGCGAATGGCTGGAAGCGTAGGGGCGCCCACGTGGGGCGCCCGCCCGGAATGATGGCGATAATGTCATACATGCATTCGCAGGTCGCCGGTCGCCGCCCGTAGGGGCTCGCACGTGGAGAATCATCCCGATTCCATGACGGGTCGCCCACGTGGCGACCCCTACACTGTAAAATACGAATGACTAACCACTAAAAAGGGCTTGTCGCTGTGCGACAAGCTCTTTTTCACAGACAGGAGTATCATATGGAAATGTTTTCTATTCGCAAAGGGGCCTTTGTCGACAGGCCGAACCGCTTCATCGCCCATGTTTCTCTCGATGGCGATGTCGTGACTTGTCATATGCCCAATCCTGGGCGCATGTGGGAACTGCTCTTTCCCGGCGTGACGGTCTATGTCCGGCCGGCAGCCAATCCCAAGCGCCGGACGGCTTACGATGTCGTCGGTATCGAGCGCGATGGCGTGCCTATCCTGCTCGATACGCAGTACAATAATGATACGGCAGCCTGGCTGATCCAGGAACACCTCATCCCCGGCTGGGAAGACTGGGACCTCGTCCGCCGGGAAATCACCGTCGGCGACAGCCGTTTCGACCTGCTCCTGGGCCGGGGCGAAGAGCGCTTTTTCGTCGAAGTCAAATCGTGTACCCTCTTCAGCCGCGACGGCGCCATGTTTCCCGATGCCGTCACCGAACGGGGCCGCAAACATATCTTGGAATTAGATGCCATGAGCCTCCAGGGCATCCACACGGGCGTCTTGTTCCTGGTCCACTGGGACCGGGCCCGCTGGTTCCTGCCGGACTACCATACGGATCCGGCCTTTGCCCAGGCCTTTTATGAAGCGGCGCCGCACTTGGACTGGAAGGCCCTGGCCCTGCACTGGGATGGCTCGTTTTCAAGGCCCGGCGTAGCCGGCGTCCTGACCTATCCCCAGGCCATCCTGGAACGGGAAAACCATGACAGCGGTGATTATTTATTCATCCTTCACCTGGCAGAAGCGAAGGATATCGCCATCGGCTCGAAAGGGGAGTTCCCTTTTCCTGCCGGCTATTACGTCTATACCGGGTCGGCCCGGAAGAACCTGGCTGCCCGCCTGGCCCGTCACAGCCGCAAGCGCAAGAAGATGCACTGGCACATCGACTACCTGCGTCAGGAAGCCGACGTCGTCGCCGCCCTGCCCGTCCGGACGGCGGATGACCTGGAGCACGACCTGGCCCGGGCCGTCGATGCCGTGGCAGACTGGCATATCGAGGGCTTTGGCTGTACCGATTGCGACTGCCCGTCCCATCTCTTCGGGTTTGCCGAAAATCCCATCCATTACCGGCCTTTCATCCAGGTCGTCGAAGACTTCCGCATGAACCGCCTGGCCTCGTTGATGACCGATACAGGCGCTTTCGTGAAAAAAGACTAGTCAGGCCCTTTTTTTATGCTATAATGGGGTAAATCGAGATTTGCTAGGGGGAGATAAAGACATGGAACGCTCACAAGCATTGGCTTTATTGCAGAAATATAATCAGGAGCCTTTTCACATCATGCATGCCCTGACCGTCGAAGGCGTCATGCGCTGGTATGCCCAGGAACTGGGCTATGGCGACGACGTCGATTCCTGGGGACTCGTCGGCCTGCTCCACGATGTGGATTTTGAAAAATATCCGGACCAGCACTGTAAAAAGGCACCGGAATTACTGGCTGACATCGACGCCGACGATGCCTTTATCCATGCCGTCGTCTGCCATGGCTATGGCATCTGTGTCGATGTCGCACCGGAGTACTTGATGGAAAAAGTCCTCTATGCTGCCGACGAATTGACCGGGCTCATCTGGGCGGCTGCCAAAATGCGTCCGTCTAAGAGCACAAAAGACATGGAAGTGAAGAGTCTCAAGAAGAAATTCAAAGACAAGCGCTTCGCTGCCGGCTGTTCACGGGACGTCATCAAGCAGGGGGCAGAAACCCTGGGATGGGACCTGAACGACCTCTTTGAAAAGACGATTTTAGCCATGCGCTCCTGTGAAGACGGCGTCCGCAAGGAATGTCTGGAACTGACAGGCGTAGAAGAATAATTAGGAGGAAAACCACTATGAAATTACGTAAAATGATGATGACCACCGTAGCCGCAGCTATGCTGACCCTCAGCGCTGCCGGCGCTTCTTTCGCATCGGGCCTGGGCACGATCAATGCCGGTGCCCTCTTGCAGCAGCATCCGCAGTACGCGAAGACCATGGCTACCTGGCAGTCCGATGTCAAATCGGCTCAGCAGGATTTCCAGAAAGAATTGAAAAAGACCAGCGATAAAAACGCGCAGCAGGCACTGGTACAGAAATACAATACGAAACTGAACCAGCAGCGCATTGCCCTGTTCTCGCCCTTGGAAAAGGATATCCTCGCTAAGACCCAGGCCGTCCAGAAAGAAAAAGGCCTGGACTACGTCGTCCTCTCGGGCTCCGTCGTCATCGGTCAGGCCCAGGACATCACCAAAGACGTCGCTGCTAAATTGAAATAGTACCTAGTTTTTTAATTTTTAACCATCCGCTAGCCACTAACCACTCAAAAGGGACTTGTCGCATGTGCGGCAAGTCCTTTTGCATTCATGGAATTTCCAAAACGGGCAAAAAGCGCAAAGGTTGTCTTAGGGCGTTGTCTTTTATTCTCATTGGTTCTCACGTATGATGAAGATACGAAATGAGTCATTCGGAAACCAAAAGAAAAGGAGAACACGTACATGGATATTATTGCAATCGTCCTAAGTTTATTTTTACTCGTAACATTTGCTTATCGCGGATTCTCGGTTATCCTCTTCGCACCGATTTTCGCCCTCTTTGCCGCCAGCTTTTCGGGGCTGCCGATTTTACCGGGGTATACGGAACTGTTCATGGCTAAGGCCGTTACCTACATTAAGTCCTTCTTCCCGGTCTTCCTCCTCGGTGCCGTCTTCGGCAAGGTCATGGAAGAAA
This sequence comes from Megasphaera indica, assembly GCF_046614755.1. NCBI lineage: Bacteria > Bacillati > Bacillota > Negativicutes > Veillonellales > Veillonellaceae > Megasphaera > Megasphaera indica. Next base: position 28,801 of record NZ_JBKKJR010000023.1, on the reverse strand, counting down.
CGGGCATGGCCCGCAGTATTGCCATGGAAACCATCAAGCTCATCGGGAAAGATAAGGCTGTCTTCGCCGTCGTCTTCGCCTGCATGATCCTCTGTTATGGTGGTATTTCTATGTTCGTCTGTGCTTTCGCCGTCTATCCCTTCGCTGCTGCACTGTTCCGCGAAGCCGATATTCCTAAACGCCTGATTCCGGCCTGCTTCGTCGCCGGCGTCTTCACGGCTACCATGGACTGCTATCCTGGTTCGCCGCAGATCCAGAACATCATCCCGACGATTTATCTGGGAACTACGACTTTTGCCGCTCCTATCTTAGGCTTGATTTGCGGTACCTTGCTGATTGTCCTCTGCTTCATTTATCTTGAATTCCGCCGCAAACAGATGGCCCGTTCCGGCGAAGGCTATGGCAACCATACCCTCAATGAAACGGTCATCGATCCGGAAGCTTCTCTTCCGCCCTGGCAGTTGTCCATCATCCCGCTCATCGTCGTCCTGGTCTTGAACTTCTACTTCTCTATGATTTTCCAGTGGGATGATGCCTTACTGGAACCGTTCCGCGCCATGAATGTGCCTCTCCTGGCCAAAGGCGTCCACAACGTCGTCGCTATCTGGGCCCTGGTCCTCGGCCTCTTGGCGGCTATTATCATCGCCGCTGCAACGGGCCGCAAGTTCATGTCCAAGAACACCAGCGTCAAAGCCGCTCTCAATGCCGGCGCTTTAGGTTCTCTGCTGGCTATCATGAACACGGCATCGGAAGTTGGCTACGGCAACGTCATTTCGTCCTTGCCGGGCTTCCTGGAAGTCGCTGATGCCCTCCTCGGTATCGGTCAGGGCATGCCGCTGTTCAACGTCGCCTTGATGGTCAACATCCTGGCTGGTATCACCGGTTCCGCTTCCGGTGGTCTGAGTATCGCCCTCGATATCTTTGGCCAGCACTTCCTGGCTGAAACGGCTGCCGTCGGCATCCCGGCTGAAGTCGTCCACCGTATCGCGGCCATGGCTTCCGGCGGTATGGACAGCCTGCCCCATAACGGCGCTGTCATCACGACCCTGGCTATCTGCGGCCTGACTCATCGCGAAGCCTATAAGGATATGTTCGCCATTACCCTCTTGAAAGTAGTCGTCGCCTTCTTCGGCGTATTCTTCTACATGTTAACTGGTATTGTATAATTTTAAAGGTCTTGTCGTTGACGACAAGACCTTTAAGCTGTTAGTGGTTAGGGATTAGTATCCGGGCTACTAATCACTAGCCACTAACCACTAATCACTCAAAAGAGGCTGTCGCACGTGCGACAGCCTCTTTTTCATTTCCCTTCTTTCAAATCATCGGCACAGACTTTGCCGATACGGGTGAGCAGGTTCAACACTTCTTCCCGCTCTTGGGGTGTGAATTCTTTGAAGACCATGTCATTCAGTTCTTCGATGCGTTTCTGGACCGGTTCTTTGATGGCCATGCCGGCAGCTGTCGGTTTGACGCGGATGCTGCGGCGGTTGTTGGGGTCGAGGATGCGGTCGATGAGGCCGCGTTTCTGCATGCGGTCGAGGACGCCGGAAATGGTGGAGTTTTCGACGCGCAGGATGTTGGCGATTTCCTTCGGCGTCAGTGTTTCATGTTTCCAGAGACAGGCTAAGACGCCGTACTGGCCGGGCGTGATGCCGAATTCCGACAAGTTCTCGGAGAAAATCAAAAAGACTTCGTGTTGTGAAATGGTTAGCAAAAAATTGATGCATCTCGTGTAATCCACAGGATATCTGCCTTCCTTCTAAAAATATTTCGTATTACCAATTACTATATATTTTATCATATTTTCGTATATATATCTATTGCCTTTTTAGAAAATGCAAGAAAAAGCGGCGGCATGTGGTAATTCCCTGGCAAGTGCCGTATAATGGATACGAAAACAGAAAAGGAAGGAACACCATGAAACGCAAGCAGATCTTTGGCTTTGATTATACCAACAACGAGTACATGAAGATCTTCATGTATCTCCTCGTCGGCGGCTCAGCGGCTTTATTGGAATGGACGCTCTTTTATATTTTCTTCAGGCTGTTGTCAGCCAGTGCTGTCTTTTCCATGCAGACCCAGACTGTCCTGGCGGCGACGACCCTGGCCTTTGCCACGTCGACGCTGTATCACTACATTCTCTGCAACCGCTTCGTCTTCGACAGCGGCAGCCGCTATCATCGCGGGACGGAAGTGTCCCTGGTCTTCCTGGTCAGTGCCATTGGCCTGGGCTGGAATCTCCTGCTCATGTGGCTGTTCACATCGCCGGCTATTTTAGGCCTGAATCCGATGGTGTCGAAAATCATGGCCAGCGCCATCGTCACCGTTTGGAATTATGTATCGCGTAAAAAATGGATATTTAAATAAGGGGGTGTCTCTATGGCACGAGCAGCGCGGATTATGGAAATTTTACAGGATATGATTCATATTGACAGTGAAACGAACACGCCCAAGGAAAGGCAGATGGAAGGCTATCTGCAGCAGTTTTTCTCTCACCTCGACGGCGTCGTCAGTGGCCTCATCCATGTGCCCGACGATAACTGCCAGCGGTCTGTCGTCTACGGCCTCGTCCGCGGCAGTACGGCCCATACGGTCATTTTCATGAATCATCACGATGTCGTCGATGTCGAGTCCTATGGCTATCTGCGGGACCAGGCTTTTGACCCGCAAGGGCTCTACAAGGCGCTGGAACGGGCGCCACTCAGTGAGGAAGTGCGCCGTGACTGGGAAAGCGGCGAATGGCTCTTTGGCCGCGGTGCCTGTGACATGAAAGGCGGTGCGGCCGCGCAACTAGCCGTCTTTGAGGACTATGCCTTCCAGCCGGGACAGGCCAGCCTGATCTACTTATCCCTGCCCGATGAAGAAACGTATTCGGCCGGCATGCGGACGGCCATTACCTTGCTCAATGAACTGCGTTCTTCTTATGATTTGACCTATGACATCCTCATCGACAGCGAACCGAACCATAAGGAGCAGGGCAAGCTCGTCGCCTATACCGGTTCGGTCGGCAAGATACAGCCTGTCGTCCTGGTCCAGGGCAAGCCCGTCCACATCGGCTGCTATGATAAGGGTATCAATCCTGTGGGCATCCTGGCCCATCTCATCGCGGCGACGGAAGGCAGTCCGGACCTGACCGACTGCTGTGATGGCGAACAGACGCCGCCGCCGGCCTGGGTTTATCTGCGGGACCGCAAGGAACGCTATGACGTGACCCTGCCTCAGCGGGTGGCAGCGGCCCTGAACCTGCTGACTTACGACAAGACGCCCGATGACGTCATGTACGTCCTGCTGGAAGAAACACGGCGGGCTGTCCACGACCTTCAGCAGACCATGGGCAGTGATTTGCCCGTTTCCGTCTGCAGTGCCGATGAGCTTTTGCAGCAGGCTTCGGCTTATCCCGGTTTCGATGTCTTCTATGAAGCGGCCAAACAGGCTTCTTTCGTCGCCTTGCAGGAAGGCAGCAGTACTTATGTCGAAGAGACGATACATCTCTTGGAGCAGATCCTCGATTTCACAGGCATGACGGCGCCCATGGCCGTCGTCGCCTTTGCGCCGCCCTATTATCCGGCGGCTGATAGCCTGTCGTTCCCGACACCGGCCTTTACGGGCCTGTTAGAAAAAATCCCGACCCTGATGGATGTCCGCTTCGACCGCTATTTCAACGGCGTTTCTGATTGCAGCTACTGCTGCGTCGACCCCGATTTCGATGAAAGTATGGTCGAAAAGAACCTGCTCCTCTGGGGCAAGGCCTATCCCTTCGACTTGGACAGTCTGAAAAAATTACAGATTCCCTTCCTCCTCCTGGGACCGTGGGGCAAGGACCTGCACGAACGGACGGAACGCGTTCATATTGAAAGTGTATCGCAGAAATTGCCGCGTATCCTCGACACCATCATTTCTTACGTCGGCCGGGAATAATCATAAAAAGTATGGGGATGGCCGCGAGATGACTAAAAATCATGAAATAGTGTGACGCACTTGTGACAAAGATATGGTATACTAAAACATAATAATGTCATAGGTGGCACTATTAAATATCAATAGGAAGCTGGGATTTATGATGAAAAAGAAATCTTTAGTACTGGCTGCAGTCATGGCAGCCTGCGCTACTTCCTTTGCTTTCGCTACGCCGCAGACGCAGTGGAATCAGGGACAGTGGCAGCTCGATTTAGGCGCTTGGAACCCGAAAGCTTCGGTTGACTCCAGCAACTGGACCAAAGAAGATTGGAAAGGTGGCCAGGAAGACACTGACTCCAAATGGGACTTCCAGGGCGGCCTCGGCTACGGCCTTTCCGACAAATGGGCTTTGCAGTACAACTACTACGGCTTGAAGACCAAGAGCGACAACAACAAGTCTTACAAGACCGATGGTGATGAACACGAAGTAAACCTCGTTTACTCCATCAACAAGAACTTCGCTGCCTTCGCTGGCTGGAACCGCATTAAGAACGACCTCGGCGGTAACGCTAACGACACCAACAACGTCGCTCAGATCGGCTTGATCGCCAAAGCTCCGCTGGCTAAGAACCTCGACTTCTACGCTAAAGGCGCTGTCGGCACGGAAAAGACGACCATGTGGGAAGCTGGCCTCGGCTACAGCATCACACCGGACCTCGACATCAGCGCTGGCTATCGTTACTTGAACACCAAATTGGCTGATGGCGGCGATTCGACCTTTGACAACAAAGACGACGCTAACATCTCCTACAAAGGCTTCATCGCTGGCCTCTCCTATCGCTTCGGCGGCCACAAAGAAGCTCCGGCTCCGAAACCGGTTTACACGCCGGAACCGACTCCGGCACCGGTCGTTGAAACTCCGGTCCAGAAGAACGACTACTACGTTGAAAGCGTTCACTTCGGCTTCGATGAAGACCAGCCGCTTCCTTCCGAACGCGCTAAGATGGACCACTTCGTCCAGGTTGCTAAAGCAAACCCGAACGATACGTTCAAACTCGTCGGCAACACCGATGCTAAAGGCAGCGATGCTTACAACGATGACCTCTCGAAACGCCGCGTAGACAACGTTGCAGCCTATGCTGAAAGCCAGGGCATCCCGGCAACACAGATGCAGCTCGACTACAAAGGCAAGACGGATCCCGTCAGCACCAACGACACCGACCAGGGTCGTGCTGACAACCGCCGCGTAGATATCTGGCAGAATCACTAAGTTTAGTGGCTCGTAAAAAGGACTATCGCATGAAGATTTTGGACTATCATGCGTAGTCCTTTTTTCGTTTAGTTTGTAGTAAATAGTTTGTAGTTTATAGCAAAAAGGTTTAAATTTTTAGCCATTTACTGAAAACTACAAACTACAAACTGCAAACTTAATAGAAAAAAATCTTGCCAAACTTCGTTTTTCACGATATAATAATGTAGCTAACTTAATAAAAGTACTGGTGCGTGGTAATCCGCCGGGGCTTGTGCAATGGGAACCTATGAACCTTGTCAGGTCCGAGAGGAAGCAGCAATAAGTAGACATTTCCATGTGCCACGAGGAAACCTGGCGGGTTATCATACACGAGTACTTTTCAGTTGGTAAAAGCAGCGGTTAGCTGCTTTTTTTCGTATACGGAAGGAAAAGGACTCATGGCATATATTGCGTTATACCGTAAGTGGAGGCCCAGGAATTTTGAAGATGTCGTCGGCCAGTCCCACATTACGGAAACCCTGCAAAAAGCGATAGATACGGACAAAGTAGCCCATGCTTACTTGTTCTCCGGCCCCCGCGGGACGGGTAAGACGAGCACGGCTAAAATTTTTGCCCGGGCCATGAACTGTGTCCACGGGCCGACGTCCCACCCGTGCAACGAATGTGAAGTCTGCCGCCACATCATGAGCGGCGAATCCCTGGATGTCGTCGAAATCGACGCCGCTTCCAACCGCAGCATCGAGGACATCCGGACCCTGCGGGAAACGATTAAATTCATGCCTGCCGAAGGGCATAAGAAAATTTATATCATCGATGAAGTGCACATGCTGACGACCGAAGCTTTCAACGCCCTGCTGAAGACCCTGGAAGAACCGCCGGCCCATGTCATCTTCATCCTGGCGACGACCGAACCGGAACGGATTCCCATGACCATCCTGTCGCGGTGTCAGCGCTATGAGTTCCGGCGCATTACCAGCGACGATATTGCCAAGCGCCTGCTATACGTGGCCGGTCAGGAACAGATCGACCTGACCAAGGGCGCGGCTCATATCCTGGCCGTCCAGGCCGACGGCGGCATGCGCGATGCCCTGAGTATGCTCGACCAATGCGTCAGCAACACGAGCGGCACTATCGACGAAGGCGTCGTCCGCGATTTACTCGGCCTCATCGGCAAAGACTGGCTGTTTTCCCTGGCCCAGGCTATTTTCGATGGGAAAGGCGATGTCATCATCAAGGCTGTCGATGACGTCATCCACATGGGCAAGGAGCCGCGGGTCATCCTGACGGAATTGCTGGCCCATCTGCGGGCTGTCATGCTCTGTCAGGCTGCGCCTTCGTCGGATACCCTTTCAGCCTATGATGACTGCCTCGATGAACTTCGCAGGCAGTCCGGCGAATGGACGGCAGATAGTGTTTTTCAGGTCCTGGCGATTTTGCAGCAGGCCTTATTGACGGCCAAGACGTCGCCGGTTCCGCGCATTGCCGTGGAAATGGGCCTGCTCATGGCAGCGCGGCAGCTGACCCAGCCGCCTGTCATCAGTATATCGGCTGTGGCTCCCCAGGCTTCGGGGAGAAAAGCCAAGACGGCGGCTGCCACAAAGCCGGACGTCATCCCCGTACCGGAAGAAGAAGATTACAGCGGGGCTTATGGTCCGGAAGAAGCGGTCCCCTTCCCGGAAGATGAGTTTACCTCTCACGAACCGGCTCCGGCCGTCCGTCCGGCCGCTCGGGAAGCGGCAGCGCCAGTCCCTCAGCCGGTGCGCACCGTTGAGCCCGCAGTTCCAGCCCCGGCGGCACCTGTCGTAAAGGCCGCGGCTCCGGCCGACAACAAGGCGCCGGCAACGCCGCCTGTTCAGGCAGCACGGCCCCCCGTCGAGTCGGCAGCCTACCAGGACGTCTGGAAAAAGATGTGTGCCATTCTCGACAAGGAAAAGAAGAAAGCCGTCTTGTCCTGTATCCGCAATGGCCGCGTCGTTTACATCGGCGAAGGCCAGGTCATAGTCGCCTTTAAGACGGCCTTCATGGTGAAACGGGCCAATCGGGAAGATTACTTCAAATTCACCGATGCCGCTTTATCTCAGATACTGGGCGGCACGTACCACATGCAGGGCTTTTTGGAAGGCGATGCGGAACTTTCGGGATACGAAAAAAAAAAGAGTGAATTGCCCCCCGTAAAGGCCGTAGAAAAAGCTCCAGTACAAACCGAAGATATTCCAGCTCCTGCGCCGGCTCAGGAAGCCAGCGGGCCAGGCGATGAAACGGCGTGGCAGCCGGCTTCGTTAGACGATATGGATGAAGCGGAAAGAGCCGCCCTGGAACCATTGCTTAAAAACGTAGGAGACTGTAATATATATATAGAAAATAAAAAATAAGTTTACACGAAAATTAGGAGGAAACGCACATGTTTGGTGGAAATATGCAAGGTATGATGAAGAAAGTACAGAAAATGCAGAAGGAAATGAAGAAACTCCAGGATGATTTGAAGAAACGCACCGTCGAAGCTACCGTCGGCGGCGGCGTCCTGACTATCGTCATGAATGGTGAAAAGAATGTCGAAAGCGTCCACATCGACCCGAGCATCATCGACCCGGAAGATGCAGAAATGCTGGAAGACCTCATGGTCGCAGCCGTCAATGAAGCCAACAAGAAAGTCGACGACATGATGGCTCAGGAAATGAGCAAAATCACGGGCGGGATGCACCTGCCGGGCATGTTTTAATGGATACGCCATTAGATAAGCTGACCGAGCAGTTCCGCCGCCTTCCCGGCATCGGCGTCAAGACGGCCCGCAAGCTGGCCTATTATATCGTTCAGCAGCCCAACAGCCGTGTCGATGAATTTGTCGATGCCATCCGCGATGCCAAGCAGAATATGCATTTTTGCTCGGTCTGCTTCAACTTGTCGTCTCAGGACCCCTGCCCGATTTGCAGTGATATCAGCCGCGACCGTTCGACCATCTGCGTCGTCGAAACGCCGCAGGATGTCCAGGCCATTGAACGCAGCGGCGATTATCATGGGCTGTACCACGTCCTGCACGGTGCCTTGTCGCCATTGGATGGCGTCAATGTCGAAGACCTGCGCATCCGCGAGCTCCTGCAGCGCCTGGGCAATACAACGGTCAAGGAAGTCATCCTGGCGACGGATCCCGACGTGGAAGGCGAAGCGACGGCGTTATATCTGGCCCGCCTCATCAAGACGGCCGGCATCCGCGTAACCCGCATTGCCCGCGGCCTTCCTATGGGCGGCGACATTGAGTATGCTGATGAAGCAACCCTGGCTGGTGCCGTTGCCAATCGGCAGGAAATGTGAGGGTATTATGGAATATCTATGGATAGCCGCAGGCGTTTTCGTCCTGTTCTTAGTGCATAAGCTCATCCTGGCGCCTATGCGCCATTTAGTGTTCAACGTCGTCGTCGGGCTCATCGTCCTGTACGGCGTCAATCACTTTGGCTATCTTTTTGGTTTCCAGCACGTCCCGATTACGGTTGGTACAGGCCTCATCATCGGCCTGTTCGGCCTGCCAGGGGTCATACTGGTTACCTTGTATTACACGTTTTTTTAACCTACGCGAAGAGGGGATATCGTGAAATTAAAGAAATGGGCCGTCCTGGCCTGTACGGCTGCCTTGGCTGTATCAGTCCTTTCGGGCTGCGGCAACAGCGTGTCTACCAAAACTGAAACGGTTTCCAAGTCGGACCACCCTGTGGCCCTGACCCTGGATGCCAACATTACGGCCTTACATATGACCAATATCGTGCCGAAGTTATCGGGGAAACTCGTATCGACACCGCTGGCCGTAGGCCAGGAAGTCAAAGCCGGTGAAGTCGTCGTCCAAGTCGATTCGGCACCGTATCAGCAGAGCGTCAATCAGGCCGAAGCGGAACTGGTAGCTGCTTCTTCGGCATCGACGCCGACGTACAAGACCGTTACCGTACCGGCTGCCAGCAGTGGCGGTGGTGGCGGTGGTGGTGGCGACAACAGCGGTCACCGTGCTGAATTGAAGGCCTGGTATAATATGGGGGCCTTATCGAAAGTTGAATACAACCAGATGATGGCTGATTCTGGCAGTTCTTCTGGATCTTCTCAAGGTGAAACGACGCAGACCGTCCAGGTCCAGGAAGCTCCGGCTGTGGACCACGAAAAGATTGCCCAGCTGCAGCAGGCCGTCCAGGCTGCCCGCGATATGATGGGGAATACGACGATTTATTCGCCTCTTGACGGCCGGGTCACGGCTGTAGCCGATAATCCGTCCGTTGCCGTTGCCGGCAATGTCCTGGCTACGATTCAGCAGATGTCTCCTTTGGTTGCTACCTTTGCCATTCCTGAAATGTACATCCAGGCCTTGCAGGACGCCAAAAAAGACGGCAGCCTGCAAGTATCCATCATCGCCGCTTCGGGCGAAACCGAGACGGGGGAACTGACCTATCTGGCAACGGAAAAAGATCCGTCCACTGGCTCTTATATGGCCAAGGTTACATTCAATAACGCCAAGAGCCTGTTTGTTCCCGGTGAATTCTATCACGTCCGCATTGCCACGCCGAAAGAAGTCTCCCAGATTACCGTCCCCAAGACAGCAGTCCGCACGAAGGACAGCGGTGACTTCGTTTACATCGTCAATGACAGCGGCCTGGCTGATGCCCGTTCTGTCCTGACTGGCGATGAAGAAGACGGCCGCGTCGTCATCCTAGATGGTCTCGACGAGGGGGATATCGTCGTCGCTGACCCGCCGGATTCGCTGGAAATCGGCATGAAAGTTAAATCGTAATTCCAAGGAAGGGTGAGAGCCATTGGTAAAAGAAGAGCATCACAGCAGTTTATTGAAATCCTTGGAAAAGAGCCTCGACGTCCTCGACCTCTTCGTCGAATGTAATACGGGCATGACCTTGAAGGAAATCGCTGAGCATACCCATCTGAATACGTCGACGGCTTTCCGCATTGTAAACACATTGGAACGGCGCCAGTATCTGACCCGCAACGATACGTCCAAGCAGTACCGCCTGGGGCCGCGGGCCCTGGCGCTGGGCTATTCGTCTCATTGGACGGAAAACGTCATCACCCTGGCCAAGCCGTATTTACGGCGTTTACAGAAGTTGTTTAACGAAACGGTCAGTATTTACATTGCCGAAGGCGACTGCCGCGTCTGCCTGGACCACGTCGAAAGTACCCATTCCCTGCGCCGGGTCATTCCCATCGGCGAATCGCTGCCCCTCTATAAGGGTGCTGCCGGCCGGGTCCTGCTGGCCTGGACGAGCGATGACGAACGCCAGCGCTATATCGAAAAATACGGCAATATTTCTGAAGAAGAGTTTGCCACGATCCGTCATAACGGCTATGCCATTACCCAGGATGAAAGCGAGCATGGACTGTTCGCCCTGTCTGTGCCTATCTTCAATTTTGAAGGCCAGGTCATCGCCTCGTTGACCATTGCCGGGCCGTCTATGCGCTTTTATGATTCCATCCGCCAGAAGATGTTGTTTACTATGAGTCAGTATGCCTATGAAATTTCCCATTCCTTAGGCTACCGCAAGAAAGAATGATAGGCCGCAGATGGAGGGCTGACGAGTTTTGTGTCGATGCCAGCCTGCTGGCCCCACGCCTGCTGGGCCAGTATGTCATCCATGAAACGCCACAGGGCATCTGCAGCGGCCGTATCGTCGAGACCGAAGCCTATGGCGGTTCTTATGACGGCTTTCCCGACGATGGGGCCCACAGTTTCCGCGGCCTGACCAAGCGGACGGCACCGATGTTCCATGCCGGCGGTATCAGCTATGTTTACTTGATTTACGGCATGTACTGCTGCTTCAATGTCGTCGCCGGTCCCGAAGGCGAAGGCCAGGCCGTGCTCATACGGGCCATCGAACCCATCTGCGGGACAGACCTCATGGCCGCACGGCGGAAGGCCAGGAAAGCCGGCAGGAACCTGACCAATGGACCGGGCAAGCTCTGTCAGGCCATGGCCATTACGCGCGAGGAAAACGCTTTAGATTTGACGTCTTCCTGCCTGTATATTGCCCATCCCGAAGAAGAGGTCCCGTTTACAGTGGCCGTTTCGCCGCGTATCCATATTGATTACGCCGTACATGGGAAATATTTTCCCTGGCGTTTTTATATCCAAGACAATCCTTATGTATCTAAGGTGTAAATATTTTAGGGGGAGATTATCATTATTGAATTCAGAGACTTTCGCTTAGAAGATAAACCACTTATAGATGACTATTTTCATCAGAAAAGATATGAACAGGCCGACGCTACCTTCATGACGCTCTTTGCCTGGCAGAAGCCCTATGAAATCCAGTGGGCCGAAGAAGACAATGTCCTCTATATCCGCTCAGGCCGCGGCAAGAAACAGTTCTGGATCCCGCCCTTCGCCCGCAAAGACGGCAGTTTCGTCAAAGGCGTCCTGCGCATGCACGAATGGTTCGATGAACATGGCTATCCTTTCTTGATGAAAGGCGTTACACCAGAAGCTGTCGAACGTATCAAGGCCCTCTGCGAAGACTGTTATGACTTCACGCCGGACCGGGACAATTATGAATACGTCTATCTGACCCAGAGCCTGATCAACTTGTCGGGCAAGAAATACCGCCAGAAGAAAAACAATCTCAATCACTTCCGCAATCAGTATTTCGGCAACTGGGAATACGTCCCCATTACGGAAGACATCTTCGATGAATGTCTGGCTGCGGAAAAATCCTGGTACGACCAGCACGAAGCCGGTGACGAAGATGATGAACTCTTGGGCGAACGCCATGCCATCGAAACGGTCTTCAATAACTGGGAAGTCCTCCAGCCGACGGGCGGAGCCATCCGCATGTACAATAAGATCGTCGCTTTCTCTATCGGCGAGATGCTCAACGATGATACGGCCATCATCCACTTTGAAAAGAGCGATCCGACGATCCGCGGCCTCTATCAGGTCATCAATCATGAATTCGTCGTCCATGCCTGGCCGCATACGACGTATATCAACCGTGAAGAAGATATGGGGATTCCCGGCCTGCGCCATTCCAAGGAATCGTACAATCCGGATCACTTCGTCGAAAAATACGACGTCACACTGCGTCATAAATAAGGGGGCTTTTCTATGCACTTCCGCTTAGCGGCTGAATCGGACCGGGGCCTCGTCGAAAGCCTTTGGGACTACTGTTTTGAACATCGGGAAGATCCTTTTTTCCAGTGGTACTTCAACCATTTCTATCAGCCTGAAAACGTCCTCATGGGCTTTGAGGGCGACAATATGGCCTGCCTGACCCATCTCAACCCGTACACCCTCTGTCTGCGCGGCAAAGCCGTAGACACGTCGTATATCGTCGGTTTGGCGACGCACCCGGCAGCCCGGCGCAGCGGCGTCGGTGGGAAACTGCTGACGGCAGCCCTAAAAGAAATGAAGCGCCGCGGTCATTATATCCACATCCTCATGCCCAGCAAGGCCGGTTTTTACCAGCCCTATGGTTATGAACTCTACTGCCATCAGTGGAAAGAGACGATGAATCTGGAAGCCCTGCGGCCGCTGACGGACCGGACCGTGCGCTATGCCTTTGTTAACAGCCCGGACCAGTGGCCTTACCTGGCTGCCATTTATGAAGGTTATACGAAAGGCCTGTCAGGCTATGCCCTGCGCGATGAAGCGAGCTGGCGGAGCCATATCGAAGCCCAGTTGGCCGAAGGCAATATCGCCGTCTGCTTCGATGGCGATGAACCCATTGGCTATGCCTTCTATCAGCTGGGAGAACCGACCATCATCAGCGGTGAATTCGTTTACACCTGCCGCAAAGGCAAGCGCGGCCTCTTAGGCTACATGTACAACCACCGTTCCCAGGGCGACGCCTTCCAGTGGAATGAAGGCATCCATGACCAGTCCTACCGCTTCTATCCCGACGGGAAACAGGGCCATGAAACGATGCCCTTCATGACAGGTCGCATCGTCGACGTCAAAGGGGCGCTGGAACAGCTGCCTTATCGAGCTGACGGGACCGTCACCTTCCATACAGAAGATCCCCTGGCAGACTGGAACTGCGGGACCTTTACCCTGACTGTAAACAATGGTAAACCCAAAGTAACCCTAGAAGAAAATAAACAACCGGATGTCACTATGCCCATCGGCACCCTGGCCCTGCTGGCCTTCGGCGCCATGGATGTAAACGACCTGGTCTTCAACGAAAAACTCCAGGGAAACGAAAAGGCTCTGCAAACCCTGCAGGATCTCTTCCCGACCGAAAAGAACTGGATCAACGAATGGTATTAGGGTTAGTGGCTCGTAGGAGCTGTTGCACGAATGTTTCTGCCATCATGCATGGTCCCTTTCTCTTTATCGTTTGTAGTACGGAGTTTGTAGAAGATGGCTTTAAATTTAAAACCATTCACTGCAAACTACAAACTTAACACTCAAAAAATAGGCTGTCTTAATACGACAGCCTATTTTTTCATCAATAAAACAGCAGAAAAGTCCTTTGCAAAAGACTACCAATTTAGTATAATAAGAAAATCAATGTATATTGGTTATTGATTACTAGGGGGAATTCAGTATGGAAAGTCAATTTTTTACGTCCTTCCTGATGATCAGCGATTGGCGGACAGTCTTATTCTTAGCTGTCCTGGCTGTTCTCTTCGGACTTATTCATTATCTCTATCATAAGCGCAAGATGGGCTTCCCGCTCGTCGTCTGCGTCGGTATGGTGGCCGGCGCTTTATTGGGCCTGGTTATGCAGCTGATGGCTGGCTTCCCTGATGATCCGACGAAAGTCGTCTTCATCAAGGAAACGACGAACTGGTTCCAGCTCTTTGGCAATGGCTATATCGACCTCATCAAGATGATCGTCATTCCGCTGGTCATCATTTCTATTGCCCACGTCGTCATCAATATGGATTCTGGCAAGACCATGAGCCGCCTGGTCAAGCGGACATTGCTGGTGACCTTGGTCATGACAGCTATTGCCGCCGTCATCGGCATCGTCTTCGGTATCCTTTTCGATGTCGGTTCGGGCAGTGCCATCAGCAGTGAAGCTGCCAAGGCCAAACCGAAGGATGTCGTCAGCGTGGCTTCGACCCTGCGGGCTCTCATTCCGGGAAACCTCGTCGATTCCATGGTCAAGAACAACGTCATCGGCATGGTCATCTTCGGTGCCGTCTTTGGCCGGGCCATCTGGTGGGTCAAAGCAGATAAGCCTGATATGGAAGCCTTTTTGCATAAACTCATCGATGGCCTGCACAAGACCATGATGAACATGGCCCTGCTCATCTTGGACTACATGCCCTGGGCTGTCATTGCCTTATTGGCTAACACCATTGCCCAGAAAGGCCTGGCAAGCATCCTCGACGTGGGCATCTTCATCATCGCCCTGTATGTCGCCCTTATCGTCCAGTTCATCATTCAGATCCTGGCCGTCATGCTGTATGGTGTCAATCCCATTCACTACTTGAAGAAAAGCGTGGCCCTGCTCATCCTGGCCTTTACGTTCCGGTCCAGCGCCGGCTGCCTGCCGGTCACCATTGAAACCCTGGTTACCCGCCTCGGCGTCAATCAGGGAACGGCGAGCTTTGTTGCCGGCTTTGGCACGACAGCCGGCATGCAGGGCTGTGCCGGCGTCTTCCCGGCTATGCTCATCGTCTACGTCTGCCATCTGACCGGGACGCCGCTGGATATTACCATGCTGGTCATGACCGTCATCGTCGTTACTATCGGCTCACTGGGCATTGCCGGGATTCCCGGTACGGCGACCATGGCCGCTTCAGTCAGCCTGTCCGGCGTCGGCATGGCCTCGTCGTTCAGCCTCATCGGCCCGATACTGGCCATCGATCCCCTCATCGACATGATGCGGACCATGGTCAACGTTTCTGGTTCCGTCACCAACTCCATCATGATCGATAAACAGCTGGGGACACTGGACATGACAAAATATAATAGCCATTAATCACTAAAAGGCACTGTCGCATGAAGACAGCGCCTTTTTTAGCAGTCAGCGGCTAGCTTTTAGCCGTTAGCAGATGGTTTTTATTTAAAAGCCTTAACTAAAAACTACAAACTGAAAACTTAATACTCGAAAAGGGGCTTGTCGCACATGCGACAAGTCCTTTTCCTTTTTGCCAAATAGGTGTAACATAAAATTATAATTACCTTATCTTTATGGAGGTGTTTCTATGGATTCTTTAGGCTATTTTGGCAAGTGGTTCCCGACGGAGCATAAGAAGTACACGGCTATTATCGCCATGATGTATGTTGGCGTCGTGACGACGGTCCTGGGCGTTTTATTTGAAATTGCCCTGCGGGGACTGGCTATGATCGGTTTGTTCGGCGGTCCTGCTGGGATACGGCGGACCATGGATGTCCTGACCTTTTTCAGCGGCCTCAATACGCTGGTCACGCTGGCTCTTCTGGTCATCATGATTTACCTGCTCTATAAGACGCGGGCTCTGGCTTATCTGCTCAAAATGTTCCTGGGCTATTTTGTCGTAGACCTATTGTTGATCTTGATTGCGGAAATTTTCAATGGGACTGTGGCTGCGATTCTCTGTATCTTAGGTATCATCGCTACTATTTATGTGAATCGCAAGCGCTGGCACTATATCAGCCAATACCGCCGCTATATTTACTACGTCATCCTCAGCTGGCTGGTCAGCGCCCTTTGTACGGCTGCCGTCGTCGGCCATATCGTCTATAGTATGACCCAGCTGATGTTCGGCATGACCCGCGGCGGCTATGGGACCTTTATCGGCTATGCCGTCCTCCTGGTCCTGGTCTGGATGATTCCTGTTTTCTGCCAGCATTACATCTATCGCCGGGAAGAACGGCTGGGGACTTCCTTCTATCAGGCCTTTCGCCTCATGTGTACCGTTCCCATGACAGCCCTGTTCTTCATCTTCGGCATTTCTTCCCTGGCGTCGATTGGCACCTTGAGCGGTGAAAATATGTTTACATCATTTAACTTTGACGATACAGGCGACAACCAAGCCAATCATCAAAACGATGAAAATGCAATGTCAACGCAAAATGTAAACGGAGTAAATGGAAAATACTGCCCTCATTGCGGCCGTCCCGTAGCGGCTGATGCGGCCTTTTGCAGTCATTGCGGCAAACCCGTCCATACGTGCCCGCAATGTCACCAGCCCGTCGACCCGTCGGCAAAATTCTGCCCGTCCTGCGGGGCCCCGCTGCAGGTTCCGCAAGCCCAATACGGTCCTCTGACCGATCGGACAGCCGTACAGCAGGAGGAAAAGGTAGTGCAGCCTGAAAGCCGGCCGGCAGTACATCCTGTAGTTATGCCGCAGCGGGAGAAAAAAGAAGTTCCTTTAAAAGCGCAGCTCCAGGAGCATCGCAATCTCCTCATCGCCCTGGCCTGCGTCCTCGTCGTGGCCATTGCCGGCGGCATCTGGTACGCCCATGAACAGAAAGCCCTACCGGCCCAGGGGAGTACCGTATCGTCGCAGCCTGTCAAGACGGCTGATTCGGAACTCTCTTTAAACGGCGTTTACCTGGACCAAAGCTGGGATGAAGCTAAAGACGGCCTGGGACGGGAACTCAGCACGTCGGATAGTAAAGACGGTGCCGTTCACCATAAGTTTACCGATATGGATGTCGTCGTCAAAGACGATAAAGTCATCATGCTGACATCCTCCTCGCCGGCAGCGCAGAGCAAGCGGGGCATCCATCAGGGCAGCTCTTTGGATGACGTCGTCAATGCCTATGGTGACGATTACCAGGCCTCGGAATACGGCGCCCAGATTCATTATGAATATACCTTTAAGACCGATGACGGGAAACAGGGAATCCTGCGCTTTGCCGTCAGCAAGAACAGCCAGACCGTCGAATATATCAGCGTCCGCCTGGCCGATGAAAAGACGGATGGCGCGAAGCAGGCTTTCCTGGCTTACCATAAGGCCATTTCCAATCACGACATGCAAAATGCCTTCCAGATGCTGACTGGGGAATTCCAGAATTCTGTCGGCGGCTATGATGGTTACGCGCCGGGCTATGCCAACACCTTGTCCAGCGACGTGTCCAATCTCCGCAAAATCGCTTCCGGAGGCGATAAGACGACCTTTTCCTTCACCTTGAAAGCGCGGGACCGTATCCCAGGCAGTGCCAAGGTCAAAGTCCAGTATTTCAACGGTCAGGTGACGATGGTAAAAGACGGGAACACCTGGAAAATCAGTGATATGAGTGCAAAGAAGACGGGAGAACATGTGGAATAAATGGTATGTCCGACATAAACGAAAACTGAAACGCATGGGGGCGATTACCTTGATCGCCGCCGTCGTCCTTTACGGACTCTGTTTCTACATGAGCTACAAAGCGGCGGATATCTTCAACCAAGTCGTCGCAGAACGCCAGCTCTTTCCCGGTACGGTCACGGTGGAACGCCTGACGGCGACGCCAGGCGGAACCGTGTCCTTTGAGGGCCTGGTATGGAACGATGAAGATGGGGATACGCTGGTCCAGATACCGGAAGGCCAGTTTACGGTCAAACTGAGCGATGTCCTGACCGGTCATATCGGTACGCAGACTGTCGAAGACGTGACTTTGAATAATGCCTATATTCATTTGATCTTTAATGATAAAATGGAGTTACAGCATATCCAGAAGGCCAGTGACCATCACAGCAGCGGCCCAAAGGATTTGGTCAAGGTCACAGGGCCTAAGAGCAACCGCCCCTTTAACTGCCACGTCGCCCTGCATCAGAGCGTCATCGAAGCTGAAGCGCCAGGCCGTTATTTCAAGATCGGCGATGTCGAGTTCTCTTCGGCCATCCATACTAAAGGCAAGACGAAAATCGACTTGCGGGCCGGTCACTTTTCCGGCATGATCGATGCCAAGTCCCTGCGCATCCGCGGCAGCCTGGATTTCAAAGAAGAAACGCCGCAGTATAACCTGTCGCTCTTGCTGAGCGACTGCAATCCCCGTTCCCTCGGGGCCGGCCTCGATATCGACGACCCGGCGACGGTTTCGGCCGACATCCGCGGCCCTTTATATGCCCCGGTCATCGACGGTACTTTGAAGATGGACCGTCTGGATATTACGGCCCTGGTCTTTACGGATGTCGTAGGACAGGTCCATTATGAACAGGGCCTGCTCGATATAAACGAAGTCACGGCCGGCGTCTTCGGCGGCTCCATGAAAGGTCATGGACAGGTAAACCTGGACGATAAATCGTATACGGCGGACATGACCGGCTCCCAGCTCAAAGGCGGCATTGCGGCCCATGACCTCTTCCTGCGCTGCAACGTCGACTTGAATCTGCACATGGAAGAAAATAAAACGACCGGAACCAAGGCGATTTACGGTGATTTCCAGTCCGGCCCGGGACGCTATCACCAGCTGCCCTTCCGGGGCATTTCCGGCTCTTTCGCTCAGGATGGCAAGACCTTGAACTTCCGGGACGTCGTCATTTCCATGTTCTTTGGTGACGTATCGACGGACGCTTTTTCCATTGTCAATGGCAAAGTCAAGATAGGGTCCATCAACATCAACTATAAAAACGGGAAGCGGAGCCGCTGGGGAAAAGGAGGCCCACAGCTAGTCCTGTGAGAAGCACTATAGATAGAGAAAGGAGTTTTTACTATGGATATTTCCCGATATTTAGCTGAAGAAGGCAAAAAAATCGATTTGACCCAGTGGTCGACGACTTGCGATGTGGACATCGACAAGAAGAAGGTCAAAGGCGAACTGCTGGACCAGACGATTTTCGAAATGCAGGATTTACAGGAAAAGCTCTGTGCCGACAATCACTACGGCCTGATCATCGTCCTGCAGGCCATGGATGCGGCCGGGAAAGACGGTACGGTCAAACACGTCTTTGCCCACCTCAATCCGGCTGGCGTCAAAGTGCACAGCTTCAAGAAACCGAGCTCGGAAGAACTGGATCACGACTATATGTGGCGCATCAATAAAGCCCTGCCCGGCCGGGGTGAAATCGGCATCTTCAACCGCTCGCACTATGAAGAAGTCGTCGTCGCCCGCATCCACAACCTCATCAAAAGCGACGGTATGCCGGAAAAACTGGTACGCAAGGATATCTGGGAAACGCGCTACCGCCAGATATGCGACTGGGAACGGTACTTGTCGGAAAATGGCTTCCCTATGGTCAAAATCTTCCTCCATTTGTCGAAAGATGAACAGAAGAAACGCCTCATCGACCGCATCCTGACTAAGCAGAAGAATTGGAAGTTCGACATGTCTGACATCGAGGAACGGCAATATTGGAACCGCTATCAGAAAGTCTACGGCGAAGTCTTATCGGCCACGTCGACGAAGTACGCTCCCTGGTACATCGTCCCGGCTGATGACAAGTGGTATACGCGCTATGTCGTCGCCCAGATCGTCCTAAAGGAACTCAAGGCCATTAACCCGAAATTCCCGAAATTGTCACCGGAAGTCGAAAAACAGCTGGCCCGGTTCCGCCAGCTCCTGAAAGAAGTCGATATCAAGGACTTGAAGAGCATCAAGAATGCCATTGATGAGCAAAAAGTCAAATAAGAAGTGTTCCTGATAGGGTCAAATGTGATATAATAAGGACGGTTCAAGAAAACCGATGAAGTTCTGTACACGTTTTGAGACATATCTCAAGGAGGTACCGTTATGCTCGATGCAAAAGTAAAAGAATTAATCAATACCCAGATCAATCAGGAATTCTATTCGGAATATTTGTATTTAGCTTTTGCCAACTATTTCTATGACAATGGCCTCGATGGCTTTGCCAACTGGTATGATGTCCAGGCCCAGGAAGAACGGGATCACGCGATGCTCATGCGGACGTATCTGCATAACAACGGCGAACGCGTTACCTTCTCGGCCATCGCCGAACCGCAGAACGACTTTGACAGCATCAAAGCGGTCCTCAAAGCCGGCTTGGCTCATGAACAGTATGTCACGTCGCTGATCAACAAGATTTATCAGGCTGCCGATACAGTCCACGATTACCGGACCATGCAGTGCTTCGACTGGTTCGTCAAGGAACAGGGCGAAGAAGAAAAGAATGCCGACGATTTGATCAAGAAATACAAGATGTTCGGCAGCGATGCCAAAGGCCTTTATGCCCTGAACCAGGAATTACTGGCCCGTACGTATGTCGCCCCGACGTTAGTCCTGTAAGGATCCATACAATTTCATAGTGCAATCAGGTGCGTAAGCTCAATAGAGAAGTCCGGTGCAAAACCGGCGCGGTCCCGCCGCTGTAAGGAGGAGCCCGGCTGCAATGATGTCACTGTACGTCCGCGTATGGGAAGGCGCAGCCATGGCCATGAGTCCGAGCCAGAAGAACTGCCTGATTAGGATCACCGGTTGACCTGCGAGCGATGGGGATGGCGATTTTTTCAGCGAGCCGTTTTTTTGAGCTGCTCGCTGTGAAGGACTCCGTATGTAAGAGACTGTCGCATGAAGGCTTCTGCCATCATGTGACAGCCTCTTTTTTTATATTTTTTTATCAAAGGAGAGATGATTATGTTCCACAAAAAATTAAAGACAGCGCTGATTTTATCTTTGGCCCTGACGTCGTTTGGTGCTTTTTCGGCGCCCTCTTTTGCTGCCGGCTATACGCTGAACCCGGAAGTCAAGGACGCTACGCCGGCTTTGAAACAGGCCGCGGAAATCGGGGTCCGCACGTACAACAACCCGGAAATGCAGAACGAAGCCAATAAAGACGCCATCCTGGTATTGAGCTTCGGCACGACTTATAAGGACAGCCGCCAGAAGACCATCGATCAGACCGTTGCGGCTATCAAGGCGGCCCATCCGGACCAGAAAGTCGTCGTCGCCTTTACGTCGCATATCATCGTCGACCGCATCAAGGCCAAAGAAGGCGTGACCGTACCGACGCCGGAACAGGCCATGGCCCAGCTGAAAAAAGAAGGCTATACGCGCGTGGCCATTACCTCCCTGGACATCATCCCGGGTATGGAATATGCCTATGATACGGCTATTTTCGACCTCTACAAACATGATTTCAAGAAGTTGACCCTCGGCACGCCGCTCATGTATTGGATGGGCCAGGAAGACCAGCGCGACGACATCGCTGAATTCGTCAAAGCCTTTTCGACACAGTTCCCGAAAATCGGCAAGAAAGACGCCATCCTGGTCATGGCCCATGGCACGCCGCATCCGGCCAATGCTTATTACTCCGTCGTCCAGAACCGCCTCGATGCAGCTGACCTGGGCAATGTCTACATCTACTCTGTCGAAGGCTGGCCCCATCTGGATACAGTCATTCCCCAGCTGAAAGCCAAGGGCATCAAGCACGTCATCCTCATGCCCATGATGATGGTCGCCGGCGACCATGCCAATAACGACATGGCCGGTGCCGATGCCGATTCCCATAAGAGTATCCTGGAAAAAGAAGGCTTCACGGTTACGACCTATATCCATGGCTTGGGAGAAAATGAAGCGGTCCGCCAGATGTTCGTCGAACGGGCTGATGAAGCCTGGAATGCCCTGGAAGCCCAGTAATTTGACTTCATGGAATTTTTTTCTACCAATTTAGTCCATCCTTTTCGTCTATCATTCCATATGCTTCCTTTGTATAATGAATTCACGAAATGCATATAACAAACGTGAAGAAATAGGAGATGGAAGACATGAAACAAGTGAAAATAATTACAGCTCAAGAAGCAGCTCAGCTCGTCAAAGACGGTGACGTCGTCACGACCAATGGTTTCGTCGGTTCCGGACAGCCGGAAGCGCTGACCAGCGCCCTGGAAGAACGCTTCCTCAATACGGGTTCGCCGAGAGATTTGACGCTCATCTATGCCGCTTCCCAGGGGAATACGGATGGCCGCGGCGGCGACCACTTCGCCCACGAAGGGATGCTGAAAAAAGCCATCCTCGGCCACTGGAACGCCGTTACGGCCCTGCAGAAATTAGTCAATGAAAATAAGATCCAGGCCTACAATCTGCCCCAGGGCACGCTGTCCCAGTATTTCCGTGACGTCGCAGCTCATCGCTTAGGCACGATTACCCACGTCGGCCTCGATACCTTTGCGGACCCCCGCATCAGCGGCGGCCGTCTCAATGACGTCACCAAGGAAGACTTCGTCAAAGTCATCAACATCGAAGGCCATGACCAGCTCTTCTATCCGCGCATGGATATGAATATCGGCTTCATCCGCGGGACTTATGCCGATGAATGGGGCAACGTCGTCCTGACCAAGGAAGTATCGCCTTTCGATGCCACGCCGCTGGCACAGGCCGTCCATAACAGCGGCGGTATCGTCGTCGTCCAGGTCGAAAAAATCGTCAAAGGCGGCACGCTCGACCCGAAACTGGTCAAAGTACCGGGCATCTACGTCGACTATGTCGTTCAGGTCGATGACGAAACGAAACGGCAGCAGTCCTTTGACTGCGAATATGACCCGTCCCTGACAGGCGAAACGACGATTCCCGTCAAAGCCCTGGATCCGGCTCTGCTCAATGCCAAGAAAGTCATTGCCCGCCGGGCAGCCCTGTTGCTCCTCAATATGAGCAGTGAAGCCGTCATCAACCTGGGCATCGGTATTCCGGAACTCGTCTCGTCCGTAGCCAACGAAGAAGGCATCGGCGACAGCCTGACCATGACTGTCGAAGCCGGGGCCATCGGCGGCGTACCTCTCGGCGGCGTCCGCTTCGGGGCTTCTGTCAATGCCGAAGCCTACATGGACCAGGCCACACAGTTCGACTTCTATGATGGCGGCGGCCTGGACCTGACCTGCCTGGGCCTGGCCGAATGCGATAAAGAAGGCAATATCAACGTATCCAAATTCGGTACGCGCATTGCCGGCTGCGGCGGCTTCGTCAACATCACCCAGAATACGAAGAACGTCGTCTTCTGCGGGACCTTTACGACAGGGAAACTCCGCGAAGAAATCAAAGACGGTGAACTGCACATCCTGCAGGAAGGGAAAGTCAAGAAATTCGTTCCTGAAGTCGGTCACATCACCTTCAGCGGCAACTATGCCCGTAAACATAAACAGCATGTCCTCTACATCACAGAACGTGCCGTATTCGAAATGAAAGAAGACGGTGTACACCTGACCGAAATCGCTCCGGGCATCGACCTCCAGAAAGACGTCCTCGACCAGATGGGCTTCACGCCGATCATCGACGAAGTCAAAGTCATGCCGGCCTTCCTCTTTGAAGATAAACCCATGGGTTTGAAAAAGATGAAAGAAGAAATGAACAAATAATGGTTTGTAGTACAGAGTTTGTAGTTTGCAGAAAAGCTCCCCTGATAGGGGAGCTGGCCGCCGAAGGCGGCTTGAGAGGTTTTGACACAGCCGCGGACTACGCTGTGAGTTGCGGACTGTAAAAAAAGGGCTTGTCGCATTTGCGACAAGCTTCTTTTTTTGATTGTAGGGGCTCGCACGTGGCGAGCCCGTCAGGTATATGTTATGATGCCTGTAGCCGATTTGCATGGGCGGGCGCCCCACGTGGGCGCCCCTACAGAAAAAGAGGCTGTCTTAATGCGACAGCCTCTTTTTTTACTTCGACAAGGACAAGGTCCTTTCGATGAGCGGTTTATACGTTTCGTATTTTTTCTTTAAGGCTTCTAAATCATACTGGCGGTATGACGGCTGGTTCTTCATGTTCTGGAAGGCATTGAGCAGGATGGAGTGGAGGCGGTTGCTGCTGATGACGTAGAACGAATCGGCGTCGTTGGGGATATTCCGCTTGTTCTTTTTCAGGAAGCCTGTCTTGTAGTTGGAATAGAAGGACAAGTCCTTGCCCGTGTACATGCCGTCGCTGACGGTCGGCAAGAGGACGCCAATCGTTAAGTTGGGATTCTTTTCCAGGCCTTCAAAGATACTCTTGATATGCGCTTTCCGTTCTTCCGCAGTCAAGCGGTATTCGATGTCGGTCAGGTAGATGTAGCCCGATTCGACGTAGCGCAGGAGCGATGTCGTCGGCATGATGAAGGTGATTTCCGAAGCATTGAGGATTTCTTCCCACGTGACGCAGAGGCGCTGGATGGCAAAGGCCTGTTCCGGCGATACGGTTTCGCTGATGTGGTCGAAGACTTCGTGAGGAAGGAGGAATTCAAAGCCGATGGTCAAGTAGAAGAAGAATTTCGTTGTCGCATAGAAGGCCGTGCGATAGCCGAGTTCTTCCAGTCCCAGAGAGCTGACCGTCGACATGAGCGGTTTCTTTTCAGCTCCGTTGAAACTGAATTTTTCATAAATATCGCCGACTAAGGATTCGTCGAAAATATAGGTGCACATCTTGAAGCGGGGCTGTGTGTCCAGGGCATATTGAACGACGAACGCGCCCTTGAGGATGATGAGGTTGGCATTGGACGTATCCTGGATGTCATAAAAGACGAAATCGATATCCAAAAAATTATCGAGCGTACGATAGACCGTGATTAAATCATCGAAGTTGCTTTCAATTTTATCTAAGTCCAGGCCGACGCGGATGGTCAGTCTGTGTTGTAATTCGAGGCCTTCGAAATATTTCCAGAACCCTGTTTTGTATAAAGTACAAAATTCACCGAGGACCAGGAGCTCACCATCACTTTCGAGGCTTTGAATGCCCTTTTGCAGCAAGTCCGACAAGAAAGCCGACGTATCGTGATGACCGGTGACGACCTGGATGGACGGGCGGTTTTCTTTGCCCTTGGGAGCCCGGTTCTGGTTCAGCGTCGTCCGGTAGGCGGCGCAGAGGTACTGGCCGATTTCAAAGCCCAGGTCATCCGTATTTTCGGAAATGGGGAAGGTTTTAAAGAACTTGGCCTCTTTCTTCTGCTTAGTGATCAGTTCGGCAAAGTATTGGCCCATTTCTTCGTTGATCCGTTCGACATAACGGGAAGACGGTAATTTCGTACCGTTGCTCCATTTATTGACGTAGGACACATCGTAACCGACGACATCGGCCAGGGAAATGAACTTGGCCTGTGTGAAGGTAATGAGCCGTTTTAACGTTGAAGCATATCCATCTGAAATCACGTTGTAACCTCCTTCAATACGAAATTGTCATATTTTTTATATAGAACATATATGGCTTTTAATATATATATAATACATTCATTCTCTGTATAAATTTAATTCAATCGAGCATGTACATTTTATCACATACCTTGGTGAATCACAATGATTTTGACAAAAAAATTCACATGGACTTAATTCTATGCAAAAAAGGTCAAGCCTTTCCTGTTTTGTTCCAACTTGGTCATTTGTATACTGTAGTCACAAGGTTGGTTCAAGGCAAGGCCAATCAATTAAGACATAGTTGATAATTTTTATAACTATATTAGGAGGTTTTTCATTATGGCTTACAACAATATTAAATTCGTCAACGAAGATGGTATCGGTATTTTAACGATCAGCCGCCCGAAGGCTCTCAACGCATTGAACACGGAAACAGTTACGGAACTGAATGACTGCGTTGGCAAAATCGAAGCTGACGAATCGGTAAAAGTTGTCATCATCACTGGTGAAGGTGCTAAATCCTTCGTCGCCGGTGCCGACATCGTTGAAATGTCCACTAAGAACCCTGTCGAAGGCCGTAAATTCGGTAAGATTTCCCAGGATACTTTCACGCGCATCGAAAACCTGCCCCAGCCGGTCATTGCAGCTGTTAACGGCTACGCTCTCGGCGGCGGCTGCGAACTCGCCTGCGCTTGCGACTTCCGTTATGCTGCTGAAAACGCTAAATTCGGTCAGCCTGAAGTTGGCCTCGGCATCACACCGGGCTTCGGCGGCACTCAGCGTCTCCCCCGTGTCGTAGGCCGCGGCTATGGCAAAGAAATGATTTTCCGCGCTAACATGATCGACGCTCAGGAAGCTCATCGCATCGGCTTGGTCAACAAAGTCGTTCCTCAGGAAGAATTGATGGATACCTGCAAAAAGGTAGCGAAAGAAATCATGGGCAACGCTCCTATCGCTGTACAGCTCGCTAAGACGGCTATCAACCGCGGCATCAACTGCGACGTCGTCACTGGCATCGCTTACGAAGACGAAGTATTCGCCCTCTGCTTCTCCACGGCAGACCAGAAGGAAGGCATGGACGCATTCGTCAACAAACGCGCTAAACACTTCCAGGGCAAATAATAGAGCACGCTTCATTGTTAGAAGGAGGGGCTTCGCATGGCAGCTGAAAGCTTCGTGCGACAGTCCCTTTCCTATAAACCTTTAGTATGTAATAAGAATTATTTTTAGGAGGAATATTTACTATGGATTTCAAACTCAGCGAAATGCAGCAGGATATTGCTAAACTGGCTAAAGATTTTGCAGAAAAAGAATTGGCACCGACTGTCAAAGAACGTGACGAAAAGGAAGTCTTTGACCGCGCTATCCTCGACAAAATGGGTACCCTCGGCCTTCTCGGCATCCCCTGGGAAGAAGAAAACGGCGGCGTAGGCGCTGACTTCCTCAGCCTGGCTGTTGCTTGTGAAGAAGTTGCTAAAGTCGACCCGTCCATCGCCCTCAGCTTCGAAGTACACACTATGCTCTGCTCCTGGCCAATCTGGAAGTTCGGTACGCCTGAACAGAAGGCTAAATTCCTCAAACCCTTGGCAGAAGGCACGAAACTCGGCGCTTTCGGTCTTACCGAACCGAACGCTGGTACCGACGCTTTGAACGGCTCCACAGTCGCTACGAAAAATGAAGATGGCAGCTACACCTTGAACGGTTCCAAAGTCTTCAACACCAACGGTGGCGAAGCTGACGTTACGGTCGTATTCGCTTCGACGGACAAATCCAAAGGCGCTAAAGGCATGAGCGCTTTCATCCTGGAAAAAGGCATGGAAGGCTTTACCTATGGCAAAGAAGAAGTTAAAATGGGTATCCGCGCTTCCGTACAGCGTGAACTCGTATTCCAGAACGTAAAAGTCCCGGCTGAAAACCTCCTCGGCAAAGAAGGCGAAGGTTTCAAGATTGCTATGATGACCCTCGACGGCGGCCGCGTCGGCGTCGGTGCACAGGCTCTCGGCATTGCTGAAGGCGCTTACAATGCAGCTGTTCAGTATGCTAAAGAACGTACACAGTTCGGCAAACCGATCGCTAAATTCCAGGCTATCAGCTTCATGCTGGCTGACATGAAACTCAAGATTGAAACGGCCCGCCTCGCAGTTTATCAGGCTGCTTGGAAAATGGCTCAGCCCGATGTTAAATCCTACTCTGTAGATGCAGCTATCGCTAAGAAATACGCTTCTGACGTAGCTATGCAGGTCACCACCGATGCTGTCCAGGTATTCGGCGGCTATGGCTTCACTCGTGAATACCCGGTTGAACGCTACATGCGCGATGCTAAGATCACTCAGATTTACGAAGGCACCAACCAGGTACAGCAGATGGTCATTTCCGGTGCTATCCTCCGATAAGCCGGCTCACCGTCTTTCTTCCTGAAGTACATATAATAGAATAATAAGTATATGAGATGACGCTCCAAAGAAAGGGACCTCGCATGAAACTTCCGCCCATCATGTGAGGCCCTTTTCTTTTTTTTACAAATAAAGAATAATTATTTGTTGATTATTTCTTGACAAAAATGGCTGAATCATGTAAGATATAGACATAACAAAGAACTAATATCAATTAAAAGTACAAAAGATTTCATTACCACCTATGAACGACATATAATATATAATTCTTATATATGCACTTGAATTTTTTGTTAGAGGAGGAGTTATCATGAAAGACGTAAAATTCTATCAGCTCGAAGGTAAAAACGTATTGGCTTTGCTCAGCGGCAGCGTAGAAGGCGCTGAACCCATTGCCGTCGGTTCCGTTGATGCAGCTAAAGAAAAACACATCCCCGTCGTAAAACGCGTTGGCGATAAACTGGAAGTCACTGTCGGCTCTGTCATCCATCCGATGTTGGAAGAACACCACATCGAATGGATTGCCTTGGCAACGGATGATAAACTGGAAGTCAAATTCCTCAAACCCGGTGAAGAACCGAAAGCTGTATTCGCAGCCGTCGACTCCGGCGTCGTATACGAATCGTGCAATCTCCACGGTATTTGGAAAGCGGAATTTTAAGGGATAAAAAAGGGCTTGCCGCACACGCGGCAAGCTTTTTTTGCAGGCCGCAGGCCGGAGCCCATCGTCATTGGCGATGTCGTTCGTCGTAGGCCGTTCATCGTTCATCGACGACGATTCAGATGCGGCGTCCCGCCGCGACTGACTCGGACTGACAACATCGCTTCGAGTAACCCTCGGCTCGTAGAGGAGAACCCCTCCACCGCAAGCGGTCCCCCTCCCCTTCGCAGGGGAACGTCCTTTAACCTCTCAGACCGCCTTTGGCGGCCAGCTCCCCTATGAAGGGAGCCTTTGGCGGCCCGCTGTGAACAAGAGAGATATGCTTGACCGGAATATGTGGCATGGGTTTGCGACCGGCGACCGGCGTCAAGGATTTGAAAAAAATCCTTGACAATCTCTTTACACAGTAGTATACTAAATAAGCTGTCGGGGCAAGGCCCTGACGCAGCAGGAAGTTTGAATTTAAAAAAAGTTCAAATTAATCCTTGACAAGCTCTTCTGAGTTTGTTAAAATAAACAAGTCGTCGCCACCCGGTGATGACAACGATGACCTTTGAAAACTGAACAATGAACTGAATGAACGCCAACGTGCGAGGTTCTATTTATAGAACGTCAAACAATGAGTAATACCAATCAATAAACAAGAGCCAAACGCTCTTCCATATATCATGGAGAGTTTGATCCTGGCTCAGGACGAACGCTGGCGGCGTGCTT
>NZ_JBKKJR010000022.1:0-48238 GCF_046614755.1 Megasphaera indica | reverse complement strand
TGCTCAAGTATTCCAGCACTATTTTTTTCTTAAATTCATAACTGTGTTTTGCCATAAAAAAACTGACCCCCAATCGTTAGATTTTTGGTCTAACTATTGGGGGGCAGCTCAAATGTTTTCATGCGTCAGCTCTTTTGGTATGTACGGGCTTTGCGGGATTTCTACAAGCGAGGCGACGGGATTCCCACAAGCGGCCATAAGCGGGCGCCCCCACGGGTCGCCCCTACAAATCCTGAACCACGAGATATTTTAGTTGTAGGGGCTCGCACGTGGCGAGCCCGCTTCCGCATATGTCTGATTTTCCTAACCAGCTTGCCAGGAGAATCATCAAAATTCCAAACGGGTCGCCCACGTGGCGACCCACATCAGACATCAAACTTTCAACTTAAAACTCAAAAAAGGGCTGTCGCATTAAGCAATTTTTGCTTTGTGCGACAGCCCTTTTTTCCGTAGGGGTCATCCCCAAGCTTTTTCAGCCCGTCGGGTGCCGACCTATGGAAGGCACCCGACGGTTGCTGAAACGGACAGCTGAGGATGGATGGCACGCTTGTGGGAATTCCGCAACCTGATACCGCAGGCCGCCGATAAACCTCTCAGTCAGCTGCGCTGACAGCTCTCCTAGCAGGAGAGCCGGGCCGCCCACTGGGACGGCCCCTACGATGCAGCCATCAGGCTGTGAGACCTAACCACTAGCCACTAGCCACGAACCACTGCTTTTTCAAAGGCTGTGCGGGCGGCGGTTATGGTTTTTTCGATGTCTTCGTCGCTGTGGACGCCGGAGACGAAGTTCGTTTCAAACTGGGACGGTGCCAGGTAGATGCCTTGTTCCAGCATGGACAGGAAGTAGCGCCGGAAGGCTTCCTGGTCACTGGCTTCGGATGTGGCATAGTTGGTGACCGGGACGGCACTGAAGAAGACGCTGAACATGGTGCCGGCCCGATGGACCTGGACGGCGGCGCCGGCTTCGTCAGCAGCGGCTTTGAGGCCGTCTGTCAGGATTTTCGTTTTGGCGCAGGCTTTTTCGACGTAATCCGGGTCTTCTGTGATGATGCACAGTGTTTCTAATCCGGCTGCCATGGCCAGGGGATTGCCGCTGAGGGTACCGGCCTGATAGACCGGGCCGGCCGGCGAGACGCAGTCCATGATGTCCTTACGGCCGCCGTAGGCAGCGACGGGCAGGCCGCCGCCGATGATCTTGCCCAAGGTCGTCATGTCCGGGACGATGTGATAGATGCTCTGGGCGCCGTGCAGGGCCGTGCGGAAGCCACACATGACTTCGTCGAAGATGAGGACTGTGCCGTGTTTCTTCGTTTCATCGCGCAGGAGCTGCAAGTAGCCGTCTTCCGGCAGGACCAGGCCCATATTGCCGGCAATGGGTTCGACGATGACGGCGGCAATGTCGTCGCCGCAGCGGTCCATGAGTTCCCGGAAGGCGTCGGCATCGTTATAGGCGACGGTCAGCGTGTCTTTGGCCGTGCCGGCTGTGACGCCCGGGCTGTCAGGCTGACCGAAGGTAGCGGCACCGGAACCGGCCTTGACCAGCAGGCTGTCGCCGTGGCCGTGATAGCAGCCGATGAATTTCACGATTTTATCGCGGCCCGTATAGCCCCGGGCGACGCGGATGGCGCTCATCGTCGCTTCCGTACCGGAGTTGACCATGCGCAGTTTTTCGATGGACGGATAGATTTCTTTGACCAACTGGGCCAGCTGCGATTCAATCAGCGTCGGTGCACCATAGCTCGTGCCGCGGGTGGCCGCTTCCTGCAGGGCCTTGACGACGCGGGGATGGGCGTGGCCGACGATCATGGGGCCCCAGGAACCGACGTAGTCGATGTGCTGGTTGCCGTCGATGTCGCAGATGGTACTGCCTTTGGCCCAGGCAATGAACGGCGGCGGGCAGCCGATGCGGTTATACGAGCGGACCGGGCTGTTGACGCCACCCGGCATGAGGGTCTGCGCTTCTTCAAAAGCGGCAGCTGATTTTTCTAAGTGAAGCATGGAAAGGCCTCCTTATTCTTTGATGTCTAAATTGAAGACGTTCCGCAGTTCGCGGACGACCCGGTCTTCGTCAGGCGTGTTGGCTGCTTCGACCGTGCGGCGCAGGGGAGCACGCAGGATTTTGCGGACCAGGATATGGGATAAGTTCTCGACGACGCGGAACTGGTCATCGGTCAGTTCGGGCAGTTTGTTGCGGGCCCGTTTGACGAAATGGCGCCGTGTCCGTTCGGCCTGCTGGGACAGGCTGAGGACGACGGGGCGGACCGACAGGTATTGATAGCGTTCAATCATGGTGTTCACGGCTTCGTCGACGATATAGCTGGCGGCTACGGCTTCGCGCTGACGCGTGGCTTCATTGTCGTGGACAACTTCCTGGAGGTCGTCGATGTTGTATAAGGTGACGCCGGGCAGACGGGTCACGGCCGGGTCGACGTCGCGCGGTACGGCGATGTCGATGAGCAGCAGGGGCCGGCCCTGGCGTAGTTCCTGGAAGCGCTGCAGCCGGGGGACGGTGATGACGTAGTGCGGTGCCCCCGTCGAGGCGATGATGATGTCTACGTCGGAGACGACGGACTGGACTTCTTTATAGTGGACGGCCTGGCCGCCGACGTCAGCGGCCAGTTCCTGGGCCCGTTCCAGATGGCGGTTGACGATGTACAGTTTCCCGGCGCCTTTGCCTAAGAAATTCTGCGCCGTCAGGCGGGCCATCTGGCCGGCACCGTAGAGCAGGAGATTCCGGCCAGACAGGGAGCCGAGCTGTTTTTCGGCCATCTGGACGGCTGTATAGCTGACGGATACGGCGTTGTGGGCGATGTGCGTTTCCGTCCGGACCCGCTTGCCCGTGGCGATGGCCTGCTGGAAGAGCATGTTCAGGATGGCACTGGTCGCGCCGTTTTCGTGGGCCATGACGTAGGCCTGTTTGACCTGGCTGAGGATCTGACCTTCGCCGAGGACCAGCGAGTCCAGGCTGGCAGCGACGTTGAACAAGTGGTGGATGCAGGCTTTTCCCGTATAGCTGTAGAAATAGGACGGTTCATAAGCCGGACGGCCGGCTGCGTCGAGGAAGAAGTCGCGCAGGGCCTGTTCATTATCGCGCACGTCGTCGACGACGGCATAGACTTCGGCGCGGTTGCACGTCGACAGGATGACGGCTTCGCGCAGGCCGCCGTAATCGTCGAGATGCTGCAGGGCGTCGTGGATGGCGTCGGGTGTCATAGTGAAGTGTTCCCGGATGGCGACGGGGACGGTCTTATGATTGAGGCCGAGGATGACGAGGTCCATTTTATGCCTCGACTTCGCCGTTTTTCAGCCACTTGGCGACGTCGACGGCGTGGTAGGTGATGATGATATCGGCGCCGGCGCGTTTCATGCTGGTCAGTTCTTCCATGACGATGCGTTTTTCGTCGATCCAGCCGTTGCGGGCTGCGGCTTTGACCATGGCGTATTCGCCGCTGACGTTATAGGTCGCAATGGGGCGCTGGCAGCGCTGGCGGGCCTGATAGACGATATCCAGGTAGGAAAGGGCCGGTTTGACCATGATGATGTCGGCGCCTTCTTCCAGATCGAGGTCGATTTCCTTCATGGCTTCGCGGCCATTGGCCGGGTCCATCTGGTACTGGCGGCGGTCGCCGAAGTGCGGTGCCGAATCGGCGGCGTCGCGGAAGGGCCCGTAGAAGCCGGATGCGTATTTGGCGGCATAGGACATAATAATCGTATTGATGAAGCCTTCTTCGTCCAGGGCCTGGCGGATGGATGCGATGCGGCCGTCCATCATATCCGACGGGGCGACGATATCGGCACCGGCTTCGGCCTGGCTGACGGCGACTTTGTTGAGCAGCTTCAGCGTCGCGTCGTTATCGACGTAGTGGTCTTTGACCTGACCGCAGTGGCCGTGGTCGGTGTACTGGCAGAGGCAGACGTCGCCGACGATGACCATGTCCGGCAGGGCTTTCTTGATGGCGCGGATGGCACATTGGACCGGGCTCTGCGGGTCCCAGGCGCTGGAGCCGATTTCGTCTTTATAAGCCGGCAGGCCAAAGACTTCGATAGCCCGCAATCCCAAGGCATAGATGTCTTCGGCCAGGCGTACGGCGTTGTCTACGGACAGGTGATAACAACCGGGCATGCTGGGGATTTCTTCTTTGACATTCGTGCCGGGGACGACGAAGATAGGATAAATCAAATCGTTGAGACATACATGGTTTTCCCGGACCATAGCGCGCAGGGGAGCAGAAAGGCGCAGGCGGCGGGGGCGTAAGGTATTCAATTTCATGATTTTTGGATTCTCCAATCTGTAATACATTCAGCCAGACCGGCTGTGGTGTAGGTCTGGGCTGTGATTATTTTTTTCAGGCCTGCTTCCTGGCAGGTGCGGGCCGTGATGGGACCGATGCAGGCAAAGGTGATGTCGTCGAGGACGTCGGTCGGGGCCTGGTTCAGGGCCAGGAAGTTCTGGACGGCCGACGAACTGGTAAAGGTCACGACGTCGACGGCCCGGCGCGTCAAGAGGTCCGTCAGGGTCTCGCTGTTTTCGCTGGCTGCGACGGTACAGTAGGCCTGGCAGATGTCGACGACGGCACCCCAGCGGCGCAGGGTGTCAGGCAGGACGGACCGGGCTTCTTTGGCCCGAGGGATGAGGATGCGTTCTTTTCCTGACAAATGAGCCTCCAGGGCGGCGGCCAGGTCTTCGGCACAGTAGGCGTCAGGGACGACGTCGGCGCGAAGGCCGTACCGGTTCAGGGCCTCGGCCGTAGCGCTGCCGATGGCGGCCAGTTTGGCCCGGCCCAGGGCCCGGCTGTCGCGGCCGTGGTGCTGGAGGCGGTGGAAAAAGGCATCGACGCCGTTGGTGCTGGTGAAGATGACCCAGTCATAGCTGGCTAATCGGCCGATGGCTTCGTCCAGGGCCTGATAATCGTCAGTCGGCGGCGTGATGCGGATAGTCGGGACTTCCAGGCAGCGGGCGCCCAGTTCTTCCAGTCGGTGTGTCAAGGCCGGTGCCTGGGCATGGGTCCGGGTGACGGCGATGGTCAGGCCAAAGAGGGGCTTGGTATCGAACCACTGCATGGACGGCCGCAGGGCGACGACGTCGCCGACGATGAAGACAGCCGGTGCCTGGAAGTGGCAGGCTGCCGCTTTTTCAGCGATGTCGCCAACTGTGGCTACCAGCGTTTCCTGGTCGGCCTTGGTGCCCCAGCGGACCAGGGCGGCCGGCGTGGAAGCCGGGCGGCCGTAGGTGATGAGCTGTTTGGTAATGGACGGCAGGTTGTGGACGCCCATGAGGAAAATCAGGGTATCTACGGCTGTCGCCAGTTTGTCCCAGTGAATCGATGAATGGCCCTTGGTCGGGTCTTCGTGGCCTGTGACGACGGCAAAGGAAGAGGCCGCCGTTCTATCGGTCACGGGGATGCCGGCATAAGCCGGTGCGCCGATGGCCGATGTGACGCCTGGGATGATTTCAAAGGGCAGGCCGGCGTCGTGAAGGGCCCGGCTTTCTTCACCGCCGCGGCCGAAGACGAAGGGGTCGCCGCCTTTGAGGCGGACGACGGTCTTGCCTTCTTTGGCTTTGGCAATGAGCAGGTCGATGATTTTGTCCTGCGATAACGTATGGTCAGCGGCTTTTTTGCCGACGTAGATTTTTTCAGCATCTGGCGGGGCGAATTCTAGAAGGCGCGGATCGGCCAAGTAGTCGTAGATGACGACGTCGGCCCGGCCCAGGACTTCCTGGCCCCGCAGGGTGAGCAGGCGGTAGTCGCCGGGACCGGCGCCGGTGAGATAAACGATACCGTTCATGGAAAACCTCCTTAGTAAGTCGGCGTAATGCCTAAATCGGTGAGGATGCGGCGGCCGCCGTCATCGAGGAGCGTACAGGCCGCTTCTTTGCCGATGGCAGCGCTGTCGGCGACGGGACCTTGCGTCGTCGTGCGGCAGACCTGGCTGCCGTCTGGGGCGGCGATGATGCTCTGTAAAGTCAGCGTCCCGTCCTGGACCGTGCCGTAGACGCCGACCGGAACCTGACAGCTGCCATTGATGGCGGCCAGGAAGGCCCGTTCTGCTGTCGCAGCGGCGGCCGTGTCCTGGTCGTTGAGGAAGGCCAGGGCCTGCCTCAGTGACATATCGTCGGCGCGGGTTTCGATGGCCAGGGCTCCCTGGCCGACGGCGGGAATCATGGTCGTGACCGGCAGGAGCTGGCAGATGCGGTCGGCCCGGCCCAGGCGCTGCAGGCCGGCTTCGGCCAGGATGATGGCATCGTATTGGCCGTCATCGAGCTTTTTCAGGCGCGTATCGACGTTGCCCCGAAGGTTGCTGACGACCAGGTCCGGCCGGGTGTGGAGCAGCTGGGCTCTGCGGCGCAGGCTCGATGTGCCGATGCAGGCGCCGGCCGGCAGGGATTCCAGGGTGGTATACGTGTTGGAAATGAAGGCGTCGTGGACGTGGTGGCGGGCCGTGATGGCTGCCAGACAGAGGCCGTCCGGGACGTCGGCTGGCAGGTCTTTCAGGCTGTGGACGGCCAGGTCGATGGTGCCGTCCAGGAGGCGCCGTTCCAATTCCGTCGTAAACAGTCCCTTGCCGCCGATGCGGGCTAAGGGGACGTCTAGGATTTTATCGCCTTGCGTGACGATGTGCTGGAGCTGGACGGACAGCTCCGGGTCGTGGCGGCGCAGGGCGTCGGCGATGTAGTTGGCCTGCCACAGGGCCAGCTGGCTGCGCCGCGTACCGATGGTCAGATTACGTTTCATGGTTTTTCCTTTCCCAGGCGGCCAGCCGGTCCCGGAGCAGGGCGCTGGCTGCGTCGATTTCGTTGTTGTCTACCAGGACCATGACGTCGTCCGTCAGGGCCTGGCGCCAGAAGGCCTGGCGGGCCCGGCTGGTCGGGAGAACGGACTGCCCTTGGCGGCGGATAGCTGCTAATTCAGCGAGCCAGCGGCCATAGCGTTCGTCGAAGTGCTGTTCCAGCCGCTTACGGAGCCAGCGCGACAGCGCCGGTGCCTTGCCGTTGGTGGAAATGGTGAGTTGCAGGTCGCCCTGGCGGACGATGGACGGCAGGGTGAAGTTGCACAAATCCGGGACGTCACAGACGTTGAGCAGTTTCCCCTGGGATTTGGCAGCGGCTGTGACGGCGTGGCTGACGGCTTCGTCGTCAGTGGCGCAGATGATGAGGAAGAAGGCTGACTCATCACCGGCCTGGTATGTCCGCGGCTGCCAGGTCAGGCGGTGGCTTTCGGCCAGTTCCTGCAGCGGCCGGGTCAGGGACGGGGCAATGACCGTCACGGCAGCCCCTTCGGCCAGCAGGCGGCAGACCTTGCGTTCGGCGACGGCGCCGCCGCCGAGGACCAGACAGGACTGGCCGTTGAGATCGAGGTTGATTGGATACATAAGAGGAACTCCCTTTCAAAGTTGTACGCTTCTTATTATACCATTATAATGGAAAAAAGCTGTAGTAAATACAACATTTTATGAATGAAAAAGGAGCTGTCGCATCGCGACAGCTCCTTTTTAGCAGTCAGCGGCTAGCTGTTAGCCGTTAGCAGATGGCTTTGAATTTAAAGCCATCATTCCAATTTCTAACGGGTCGCCTACGTGGCGACCCCTGTACTCAAAAAATGCTTTGCGTGCGATAAAAAGAGCAACCTCTCAGTCAGCTTCGCTGACAGCTCTCCTATGAGGAGAGCCAGTGAGTAACGAGCCCTTAGCGGATGAAGTTGGTCATGATTTTGGCTTCTGTTGCCGGGGCATCGATGCCTGCTTTTTTGCCGGCTTCGATGCATTTCAGGATCCAAGCCATGTTGCGGCCGAGGGTACGCATGATCTGCAAGCCTTCTTCGTCTTTCTTGACTTCTTCCGGCGTGTTGCCGTGGACCATGGGCCAGTAGTTGGATGCGACGCTGACCATCTGGTGATAAGCCAGGTATTTATTGAGGACGTTCAGCGTTGCCGTCGTGCCGGCGCGGCGGGCCGAAGCGACGGTGGCGCCGACTTTATGGGTCAGGGCAGCGCCGGCTTTGCCAGCCAGTTTATCCATGAAGGAGATGATTTCACCAGACGGCGAAGCCCAGTAGACCGGCGAGCCGATGACCAGGCCGTCAGCAGCCTTCATTTTTTCAGCGACAGCGTCGACGGTAGCATCGTCGGGAACGGCGTGGACGATTTCAGCATCGATACCGTTTTCTTTGAGCGTGTCGGCGACGACGGATAAAGCCGTATACGTGCAGCCCTTTTCACGGCGGCTGCCATTTAACAAGATAACTTTCATGGGAATCCCTCCTGTAAATATCATGATTACATATAGAAATGATAGAAAACTACCATTCTTGCAAAGATACTATAGCACAGAAAGGGCAAAAAAGCAAATATGCAGGCCGCCGTTCGCAGTTCGCAGGCCGCTGTTCGCAAAACCAGCGGCTAGCCGCTAACTGCTAACGGCTGGTTTTTCCCCAGACGCATAGGGCACTCTGTTTCTATGATATAAAAGTATCAAAATATAAAATTTAAAATGATATTTTTATTGCATTTAGTCAACGGGAATGGTATCATAAAGTCATCGAAAAGATTCCTTACCAAGCTACGTGAAAGGGAGTATGACTCATGAATATCATTACGCCTATGGATTCGGCGAACCAGGAAGTGTGGATCGGCGTCGACGTCGGTACGACCGGGGTCCGGGCCATTGCTTATACGGAAGACGGGACCAACGTCTGCTCGTCGGAAGCCTTTTATCCGCTGTTGACACCTCATCCGGACTGGGCTGAAGAAAGCCCGCTCCAGATCCTCGAAGCTGTCCAGGAAGTCATCAGTAAGACGGCGGCTCAGCTGCGTTATAAGAACAAAGAACTGGCAGGCATCGCCTTGAGTACGGTCATGCACAGTTTTGCCGGCCTCGATGAAGGCAGAGAGCCCCTCATGGACATGCAGACCTGGGCAGACAGCCGCAGTGCGGCCATCGTCCGGGAGATGAAGAAAGACGAAGCCTTGTGCCGCTCCTTCTATGAACGGACGGGCTGCCCCATCCACGCCTGCTATCCCCTGGCCAAGATCATCTGGCTGCGCCAGAATCAGCCGGAACTCTTCCGCCAGATGCGCTATGTGGGCTCGCTGAAGGATTATTTATTCTATCATTTGACTGGCCAATGGGTCATCGATAAGTCTGCTGCCAGCACGAGCGGCATGTACAACGAACAGACTCTGGATTGGGACGATGAAATCCTGGCCTATGCCGGTATCACCAAGGACCAGCTGCCGCCTGTCGTGTCGACGACGTACAGCCAGGGGCTCTGTGAAGAAGCGGCCAAAGCCCTGCGCCTGCCTGTTGGCCTTCCCGTCGTCATCGGCGCTACCGACGGCGTCCTGGTCAATGTCGGCATCGGAGCCGTCGAACCGGGCCAGCTCAGCGGGACCATCGGGACCAGCGGCGCCCTGCGCATGCTGACCCGCCAGCCTAAGACAGACCCGCAGATGCGCACGTGGTGCTACAACCTGACCGACGACATGTGGGTCGCCGGCGGGGCCATCAACAACGGCGGCATGATTCTGCGCTGGGTCCGCGATAAAATCTGCCATTACGGCGGCAGTGCCCTGGAAACGCTGGACATCGACCCTTATGACCTGATGACCATGAAGGCAGAACATGTCGATGCCGGCGCCGACGGCCTCATCTGCCTGCCGTATTTCACGGGTGAACGGGCGCCGTACTGGAATTCGGAACTGCGGGGCATGTTCTTCGGCTTTTCTCTAAATCACAGCCGGTCCCACATGATCCGCGCCGTCATGGAAGGCATCTGTTACAGCCTGAACAGCGTCATGGCAGCCCTCAAGGAATTCGGTGACGTCAAGGACATCCGCGTCAGCGGCAGTTTCACCAAGTCGAAACTGTGGCTCCAGATTTTATCAGACGTCCTCAACCAGCCCATTACCCTGCCGGACAATAGCGAAGGCGCTGCCTTCGGGGCGGCTGTGCTGGGCTTCATTTCCAGCGGCAGGTTGAAGAGCATCGCCGATACGGCCGACCTGGTCCACGCCAAGAAGGTGTATACGCCTATGGAAGAAAACGTTGCCGTCTATCAGCAGCTCTATGACATCTTCGTCCGGCTCTATCATAACTTGCAGCGCGAATTTGCCGACATCACGGCATATCAGCAGAAATTATAATTTCCAGTGAAAAGGAGCGATTGCTATGGCACTTCACGATATTGGCGTCGTCGGCATGGCCGTCATGGGCAGCAACCTGGCCCTGAACATGGCCGACCACGGCTATGACGTTTCGGTTTACAACTATACGCCGGACTTGACGGAACAGTTCCTCCAAGAACGGCCTCATGAAAAGATTACGGGCTACTTCGAGCTGAAAGATTTCCTGGCTTCCCTGAAGCGGCCGCGCAAGGTCATGCTCATGATCATGGCCGGCGCTCCCGTGGACAGCATGCTCGACCAGCTGCTGCCTCTCCTCGATACGGGGGACATCATCATCGACGGCGGCAATTCCTATTTCGGCGATACGCGCCGCCGCTACGACCGTTGCAGGGAAGACGGCATCCACTTCTACGGCATGGGGATTTCCGGTGGGGAAACGGGGGCCCGCCGCGGCCCGGCCATCATGCCTGGCGGCAATAAGGAAACGTACCCGGAAATCCAGCCCATTTACGAGGCCATTGCCGCTAAAGCCGCTGACGGCAAGCCGTGCTGCACGTATATCGGCGAAGACGGTGCCGGCCACTATGTCAAGATGGTCCACAACGGCATCGAATACGCCGACATGCAGCTCATTGCCGAAGCCTATTTGCTGCTCAAATACGTCGGCGGTTACGACAACGCCGCTATTTCCAAGATTTTCCATGAATGGAACCAGGGCGAGTTGAAAAGCTTCCTCATCGGCATCGCTGCAGACATCTTCGCTGAAGACGACGAAGCCGGCGGACAGGTCCTGGATAAGATCGTCGACGCTGCCGGTCAGAAGGGGACAGGACGCTGGACGAGTATCGAGTCGATGAAACAAGGCGTCGATATTTCCATGATCACCGCAGCCTGCAATGCCCGCGTCATGTCCAATGCACCGGGCCGTGCGAAAGCCCAGGCCTGCATCGAAAAGCCTGTCTTGTCCCATCAGCACGGTGATGACTTCGTCGAAGCCGTCCGCCAGAGCCTCTATGCGGCGAAAATCGTCGCTTATGCCCAGGGCTTTTCCCTCTACAAGAGCGCGTCGGAAACGTATGACTGGCACCTCGATTACGGCGCCATTGCTTCCATTTTCCGGGCTGGCTGCATCATCCAGGCCGAATTCCTGACCAAGATTACCGAAGCCTATGACAAGAATCCGGACCTGGACAATCTCTTGTTCGACGACTTCTTCCTGGCAAAGATTAACGCCAATCAGGGCGCCCTGCGGCAGATCATCGGCCTGGCCATCGCCAACGGCCTGCCTATTCCGGCCTTTTCGGCAGCCCTGCAATACCTCGATGCCTACAGCAGTCCCCAGGTCGGGGCCAACCTCATCCAGGCCCTGCGCGATTACTTCGGCGCCCATACGTTCCAGCGCGTCGATAAAGAAGGCACTTTCCATCATCATTGGCACGAGCATTATAGCAAATAAAGGAGGTTTCTCATTATGCCACTCGTTATCCTAGCTATTGGCATTCTCGTCTTATTTTTCCTCATCGTCAAAGTCAAACTCAATAGTTTCCTGGCCCTGCTCCTCGTCGCCGGCGCCGTCGGCCTGGCTGAAGGCATGCCCATCGACAAGCTCATCCCGACCATTGAAAAAGGGCTGGGCGGTACCCTTGGCGGCCTGGCCATCGTCGTTTCTTTCGGCGCCATGCTGGGCAAGCTCATGGCCGAAAGCGGCGGCGCTCAGCGCATCGCCACGACGCTGATCAACGTCTTCGGCCGGGAAAATGTCAAATGGGCCGTCTGCCTGACGGGCTTCATCGTCGGCATCGCCTTGTTCTATGAAATCGGCTTCGTCCTGCTCATTCCCTTGGTCTTCACCATTGCCGCTGAAGCCAAGATTCCCCTGCTGGAAGTCGGTATCCCGATGGCTGCGGCCTTATCGGTCACGCACGGCTTCCTGCCGCCTCATCCGGGGCCGACAGCCATTTCCATCATCTATAATGCCGATATCGGCACGACCCTGGTCTATGGCGCCATCATCGCCATCCCGACGGCCATCGTCGCCGGTCCGCTGTACTGCACGCTGACGCGCGACATCAATCCGGAAATCCTCAAGGGCATGTACAACCCGAAAATCTTTAAAGACGACGAAATGCCCGGCTTCGGCATCTCTGTCTTCACGGCGCTGGTCCCGGTCATCCTCATGGCCGCTTCGGCGATTGCCAAATTGACTATGGGTGCCGATGTCCCGGCCCGTCACGTCCTGACCTTCTTCGGCCAGCCGGATATCGCCCTGACTATTTCCGTCGCCATCGCTATCTATACCTTCGGCCTGGGACGGGGCAAATCCATGGAAGAAGTCATGAAGACCGTCCAGGATGCCGTCCTGACCATTGCCATGATCCTGCTCATCGTCGGCGGTGGCGGTGCCTTGAAACAGGTCCTCATCGACAGCGGCGTTGGCACGTACATCGGCAACCTCGTCGCCGGTTCGGATTTATCGCCGCTGCTCCTGGCCTGGCTGGTCGCTGCTGTCATCCGTACGGCCTGCGGTTCGGCTACGGTTGCAGCCCTGACAGCCGGCGGTATCGCCGCGCCTATCTGCGCCGTTACCGGTGCCAGTCCGGAACTGATGGTCTTGGCCACCGGTGCTGGCTCGCTCATCTTCAGCCCGCCGAACGACCCCGGTTTCTGGCTGTTCAAAGAATTCTTCGGCCTGACAGTCAAGCAGACAGTCCGCACGTGGTGCGCCCTGGAAACGATCATCGCTGTCATGGGCCTGGCAGGTGTACTTGTATTGAACCTCTTTGTAGGCTAAAATAAAAGTGAATACAGAAGTAGGAGGGAAGACGATGGAAGAAACGAAACTCCAGTT
The DNA here is from genome assembly GCF_046614755.1 of Megasphaera indica. Classification (NCBI taxonomy): domain Bacteria; kingdom Bacillati; phylum Bacillota; class Negativicutes; order Veillonellales; family Veillonellaceae; genus Megasphaera; species Megasphaera indica. The sequence continues at coordinate 35,268 of NZ_JBKKJR010000022.1, read as the reverse complement.
ATTTCCTGTCCTGCGCAGTGCATACGGCGGTCTGACCAAGTCAGAGCGCCGTATTGCCGATTATATCGTCAATCATACTGGCGAGGTCATGGAGCAGACCGTTTCGGACCTGGCCGTCCATGCGCAGAGTTCGGAAATCACCATTTCCCGGTTTTGCAAGAAACTGGGATGCAGCGGCCTGAAAGAGTTGAAGCTCATGTTGGCTGCAGAATTGTCGGCAGCGCCGCAGAAGGCTTTCCACGACATCCAGGCCGGCGACACCGGGCGGGACGTAGCGGCCAAGGTCTTTGCCAATATTGCCGAGGGATTGCAGGATACGCTGAGTCTCCTCGATTATGACGCTCTTGATGCGGCGGCCCGGCTGCTCTTGAAAGCCCGGCGCATTTACGTCTTTGGTTTTGGCAACTCGGCGACGGTCTGCATGGATATGGCCACGCGTTTCCTGCGCCTGGGCCTGGCTATCCGGGAATATGCCGATTCTCATATGCAGGTCACGGCAGCGGCCCTGATGACGGCCGACGATGTGGTCATCGCCGTGTCACACAGCGGGGCGACGAAGGAACTGTTGCAATCGGTCCAGGCCGCCAAGAAGGCCGGGGCCAGGGTCATCGTCATCACCAGCCACGGTCAGTCGCCACTGGTTGCGTTAGCTGATATCTGTCTGTGTGGCATGGGACGCGAAGTCCAGTATACGTCGGAGGCCGGCGCATCGCGCCTGATCCACATGGCCATCGGCGACGTCCTCTATACGCGCGTGGCCATGCAGGAAGAATCAGTCTTCCGGGACAATATGGAAAAGATGCGCCGCGAAATCGGCAAGAAGCGGCAGCGCTGATTTTGGCTACGAAAATCGGCCGTTCTGTGGTACAATAAAACTGTTCTTATTGCAAACAGAGGAAGGATGATTAGCAGGTGAAGAAATTCTTGGAAATGGCGACTATCGTCGAGAATGAAGCCATTATTCCTGAAGTATGGAAAATGGTATTCCATGCACCGCAGATTGCCCGGGAAGCGCAGCCCGGCCAGTTTGTCAATGTCCATCGCGATGGGGGACAGACCTTTTTGCGCCGGCCTTTTGGCATCGTCGATGCTGATGCCGAAACGGGTCATGTCACCATCATTTACCGCCTGGTCGGCAAGGGCACAGAAGAAATGAAGGGCCTGCACAGCGGTGACGCATTGAGCGTCGAAGGGCCCCTGGGCGAAGGCGTCTTTACGACAACGCCGGGCCAGGTCCTGCTGGCCGGCGGCGGTGTCGGCCTGGCTCCGCTCATCTTTTTGGCCAAGCGCCTGGACCATCCCATCGTGCTCGTCGCCGGCAAGACGGCGGCTGAAACGTTCTGGACCAAGTTCTTTGAACCCTATGCCGGCCAGATTTACGTGACCACTGACGACGGCTCCCTGGGTATCAAGGGCTTTGCCGTCGATGCCCTGCCGCAGATCTTTGCAGAACACGCCATCGACCGCGTATCGGTCTGCGGGCCGACGGTCATGATGAAGACCATCGCCCAGGCGTCGGCCAAAGCCGGCGTCGCCTGTGAAGTGTCCATGGAAAAGCGGATGGCCTGCGGTATCGGCGTCTGCCTGGGCTGCACCTTTGAAAGCCAGCTTGACGGCAAACGCTATAAAGTCTGTGCCGACGGCCCCGTATTTGACGCGAAGGAGGTCTTTGCATGATCAGCGAACGCATTGCCGTCCAGTTTGCCGGTATTTCCATGAAGACACCGGTCATGGGAGCATCGGGGACCTTTGGATTTGGCGTAGAATACAGTGATTTTCTCGACCTCGATCACGTCGGGGCCATTATTTCCAAGGGAATCACGCCGCTGCCGCGGCCGGGCAATCCCGGCGTCCGCGTGGCTGAAACGCCGGCAGGGATGCTCAACTGCATCGGCCTGGAAAACCCTGGCGTCGAAGTCTTCAAGCGGGATATCCTGCCCAAGGTCCATCAGGCCTGCCAGACGCCGCTCATCGTCAATATATCGGCCGGGACTGCCGAAGAATACGGCGAATTGGCAGCTCAGCTCGACGTCGACGGCGTAGCTGCCCTGGAAGTCAATATTTCCTGTCCTAACGTCAAAGAAGGGGGCATCGTCTTCGGGACTCAGCCGGAAGCGGCTGCGGCTGTGACGCGCAGCGTCAAGGACCATACCCGGAAACCGGTCATCGTCAAACTGTCGCCGAACGTCACGGACATTACGGTCATGGCTAAAGCCGTCGAAGCGGCCGGTGCCGATGCCGTATCGCTCATCAATACCCTGACGGGTATGGCCATCGACATCAAGACCCGCCGCCCCTTGCTGGGCAATATCACCGGCGGCCTGTCCGGCCCGGCTGTCAAGCCCGTCGCCCTGCGCATGGTATGGCAGACGGCTCAGGCCGTATCCATCCCCATCCTCGGCCTGGGCGGCATATCGACCTGGCAGGACGCCGTCGAATTCATGCTGGCCGGTGCCAGTGCCGTCGCCGTCGGCGCCCATAACTTCGTCGACCCCAGAGCCGTTGAAACCATCGCCGAAGGCCTGGACCAGTATTGCCGAGAAGAAGGCATCGAACATATACAGGATATTGTAGGGGCATTGGAGATTCGTGGTTAGTGGTTCGTGGCTAGGGATTAGCAGTCAGCAGTCAGCGGTCAGCCGTCAGCAGTTAGCCGCGGTCCCATGGACCGCTTTGTAGGGGCCGTCCCAAAGGGCGGCCCGTTGTGGGAATCCCATTCACGAGCTGCCCTGGATATACGCCAAGACATTTATATACCCATTTGCGTGGACGGGCGCCCCACGGGGCGCCCCTACAGAAAAAAGGAGCTGTCGCATGTGCAACAGCTCCTTTTTTCTATTATTTATTTCTTATTCTTTTTTCGTGATGCGAAGTCGCCGCCGGCCTGGATGACGTTGACGACGACGATGAGGATGATGATCGTCGCCAGCATGACGTCGGGACGGAATCGTTGGTAGCCATAGCGGATGGCGATGTCCCCGAGGCCGCCGCCGCCGATGGCGCCGGCCATGGCCGATGCCCCGATGAGGTTGACGATGAGGACGGTGATGTTATTGATGATTGTCGGCAAGGCTTCGGGAATGAGGACCTTGCGGATAATCTGGAACGGCGTAGCCCCCATGGATTCGGCCGCTTCGACGAGACCGAAGTCGACGTCGCGGATGGACGTTTCGACGAGACGGCTCAGGAAGGGGATAGCAACGATGGTCAAGGGGACGCAGGCTGCCGTCGTACCGATGGACGTGCCGGCAATGAGACGCGTCAGCGGGATGATGGCGACCATGAGGATGATGAACGGGATGGAACGGATGATGTTGACGATCGTGCCAAGGATTTGATTGATGAAGCGGTTTTCCAGGATATGGCCCTTGCTGGTCGTGACCAGGGTGATACCCAGGGGAATGCCGATGATACCGCCAATGACCGTGGCGACGGCGACCATGTAGAACGTTTCTTCAATGCCTTGGAGCATTAACTTAATGATTTCTTGGGACATAACCTAAAACCTCACTTCCAATCGGTAATGTTTTGATGTACGAGAATGCCTTGGCCTGTGTTTCCATATCGCCCATGATGACGACGATGAGGTAGCCGAACGGTTCATCCTGGATGTAGTCGATGTTGCCGTAGAGGACGCTGACTTCGACGTTGAATTTGCGGACGATGTCGGCGACGACGGGGTCGCTGGTCGCAGCGCCTTTGAAGCGCAGGCGGACGAGCATGTAGCGGTCCGGCGACGGCTGGTCGGTGACGCCCAGGTTCTTGATGCCTGCCGGCAGTTCCATGTTGATGATGGACGTGACGAAATCTTTCATGGTCTGGGACTGAGGATTGGTGAAGATGTCGACGACGCGGCCCATTTCCTTGATGACGCCGCTTTCGATGACGGCGACGCGATGGCAGATTTCCTTGACGACGGCCATTTCATGGGTGATGACGACGATGGTGATGCCCAGGCGTTTATTGATGTCCTGGAGCAGTTCCAGGATGGACTTCGTCGTCTGCGGGTCCAGGGCCGATGTGGCTTCGTCGCAGAGCAGGATTTTCGGGTCGCTGGCCAGGGCACGGGCGATGCCGACGCGCTGTTTCTGGCCGCCCGAGAGCTGGGACGGATAGTTGCCGGCCCGGTCACTGAGACCGACCAGGTCGAGGAGGGAAGCGACTTTCTTTTCGATGACGTCTTTGGAAGCGCCGATGAGTTCCAGCGGGAAGGCAATGTTTTCGGCAACCGTACGGGATGATAAGAGATTGAAGTGCTGGAAAATCATGCCGATGTTCTTGCGTTCTGCCCGCAGCTGGGATTCATTCATCTTGGTCAAATCCTTGTCGTCGATGATGACCTGGCCGCTCGTCGGTTTTTCTAACATATTGATGCAGCGGACCAGCGTCGATTTGCCGGCACCGCTCTTGCCGATGATACCGAAGATCTCGCCGTCGTCGATGGTCAGGTTGATGCCTTTCAGGGCCTGGACCTGTGCGGCGCCGCCGTAGGTCTTGGTAATATTTTTCAGTGTAATCACAGTATCAACTCCTCAAAATAGGCGTAACTAGAGAAAGCAACCACAAAAAAGGCCGTCATGCAGATGACGGCCGTATATACGGTTTCATTTCATCTGTCGGAATGTTCCGTTGGAATTGGCACCTTCCCGATAGGGGGTTGCCGCAGCGTCATCGGGCCAGTCCCTCAGCTGCTCTGGATGAAGGGTATATGGTTGTTGCGTCTTATAATAGCACGGATGGCCGGGATTGTCAATGGAAAATCGTTATTGCGCCCAGTCGCCATCGGTAAAGACCGGCACCGTCGTGCCGTCGGCCCTGGTCCCGGTGATGGTCAGGTCCGGCGAACCGACCATGAAGTCGACGTGGATCATGGAGTCGTTGAGGCCGGCTGCGGCAACAGCGTCTTTGTCCATATCGGCACCGCCAGCCAGGCAGGTCGGGTACGATGCGCCCAGGGCCAGGTGGCACGAGGCGTTTTCGTCGAAGAGCGTTTCATAGAAGAGGATGCCCGACAGGGAAATGGGCGAGTGATAGGGGATGAGGGCTACTTCGCCGAGGCAGCAGGCGCCGTCGTCGATAGCGATGAGTTTCTTCAGGACGTCTTCGCCCGTTTCGGCGGCAGCGTCGATGACTTTGCCGTCTTTGAAGGTCAGGTGGAATTTGTCGATGAGGTTGCCGTTATAGACCAGGGGCTTGGTGCTGTAGACCGTGCCGTTGACCGCATCTGCCTTGGGGGCCGAATAGATTTCTTCCGTCGGGATGTTGGCATTGAACAGCAGGTGGTCCGCCGTTTCTTCCATGCCGCCCTGCCAGATATGACCGGCCGGCAGGCCGATAGTCAGGTCCGTTCCCAGGCCGTTCGTATAGTGCAGGCTGGTGAAATGCTGGTCCGTCATCCAGGTCCGGCGCTTCTTCAATTCGGCCAGATGGGCGTCCCAATCGGCCAGGGCATCGGCACCGTCGGCACGGGACGACTGGAGGATTTGCTTCCACAAGGCTTCGTAAGCGGCGGCTGCGTCGAGGTCCGGATAGAGCAGTTTGGCCCAGACGGCACTGGGGACGGCAGCGACGAGCCACGTCGTCTTCGAGGCCATCATGCCGTCGATGTATTCCTTCAAGGCTTCATTCTGGGCTTTCTGCTGGGCAAAGATTTTATGGGTGTCGATGCCGTCCATGAGGTACGGATTCGCCGAGATGAGGCTGAGGAAGGCCGCTTTCTTATGGTAATAATAGAGGCTGAAATCGCGGCGCCAGTCCGGCAGGGACTCGAAATACTGCAAATCTTCGTGTTCGTAGCGCAGGCGGGCCATGTCGTCAGACCGCCAGTTGCAGACGACCTGGGCGGCGCCGGCCGTATAGGCCTCTTTCGTCAGGAGGGCGACGAAGTCGTGCGATTCGACAGGGGCATTGATGACCAGGGTCTGACCTTTCTGGAGATTCAGGCCCTTCTGCAAGAGGACGCGGGCATAAGCCGTTAATTGTTTGGTAGTTGGCATAAAATCACTCCTTAGTAGATGAGGATAGGACAGGGACTTTCCAGGCCGTGTGCTTCCACAGGCGCCAGTTCAGGGCGCTGGCATTGATGGCCAGGCTGATGATGAGGCTGATCCAGTAGCCATAGGGCCCGTAGGATGTGACGTGGGCCATGGCATAGCCCATGGGGATGCTGATGAGCCAGTAGGTCACGAAAGCGACGTAAGTGATGATCTTGACGTCCTTATAGCCGCGCAGGATGCCCTGGACCGGCGTGCCGGCGGCATCGAAGAAGGAAAAGGCGACGGCGTAGAAGATGAACATGCGGATGGCCCAGAACGTTTCGGCATCGCTCGTGAAGATGGCGGCGATATGATCGACAAAGTGGTAAGTCACGACGATGAGGGCGATGGCGATGGTGAAGGCCGTCATCTGGCAGAGCACGGCATACTGCCGGGCAGCGGCGTAGTTGCGGGCGCCGACTTCGTAGCCGATGACGATAGTCGCCGTCAGGCTGATGCTCCAGGGCAGGGTATAGGTCAGGGTCGAGAAACTGATGGCCGCCTGGTTGGCCGCCAGGTATAAGGTGCCGAATTCGGCCATGAGCAGGCCGACGATGGAGAACAGGCTCGTTTCGCAGAAGACGGCGATGAAGATGGGAATGCCCAGCTCCAGCTGATGATAGCCATGGTACCAGCTGAAAGGCCGCAGGCGGCTCCAGAGATGGTAAGAGCGGAAGGGCTCCATCCACTGCAGGACGCCCACGAAGAGCAGGAAGGACAGCCACGACGCGATGGTGATGGCATAGCCTGTACCGATACCGCCCATAGCCGGAATGGGGCCGGCGCCGAAGATGAGCAGGCGGAAGAGGATGATCGTCAGGACCAGGTTGGTCACTAAGATGGCCATGGAAACGTGGGTCTTGCCGTGGGCGTCGACGATGTAGCGCATCGTCGCCTGCAGGCAGATGGGGACCAGCCCCAGGGCCAGGGCCTTGAGGTATTCCCAGGCGATGTAGCGGACCGGTGCGTCGAGGCCCATGAAGTCGAGAAAGGGCGGCAGCAGAAAGGCGCCGGCCAGGAAAATGACGGCCGTAAAGCCCAGGCTCAAGTAGAGGCTCTGCATGATGTACGTCGGGATTTCCTCGGTCTTCTGAGCGCCCCGGAGCTGGGCGATGATCGGCGAGATGCCGAAGAAGATGCCGCACAGGCCGGCAAAGACGGGATACCAGATGTTGACGGCTACGGCGACCCCGGCCAGGTCAATCGTCCCGGCCTGACCGCTGAAGATAGAACTGAAGACGGACGTCCCGACCTGGGCCATCTGGGTCAGGAGCAGGGGAAAGAACAGGGCCAGGAAATGGCGTAATTGGAACCAATGGGGGAACATGATATCCTCCTTGTATGAAAAAGGGCTTGTCGCACAACGACAAGCCCTTTAAAGTTGTTAGTGGCTAGCAGTTAGTTGTTAGCGGATGGCTTTAAATTTAAAGGCCTTCTTCAAACATCAAACCTCAAACTGTACAGAAAAAGGGACCGTGCATGATGGCCGAAACCTTCATGCGCCAGTCCCCCTTTTCAGTCGAACTTATTTACCCATAGCATTGACTTTGGAAGCCAAACGGGATTTTTTACGAGCTGCAGTGTTTTTATGGAGAACGCCTTTCTGTGCGGCGCTGTCGATTACGCTGCTAGCTTTATCGAATGCTTTTTTAACAGCTTCAGCGTCACCAGCGGCGATAGCTTCGGTCGTACGGCGGATAGCGGTATGAACAGAAGATTTAACCTGAGAGTTAGCTGCGTGGCGAGCTGCGTCTTTTTCCATCGTTTTGATATTGGATTTAATCTGCGGCAATGGATTCACCTCCCTAATTTACAAGAACACTAGAAGAAATTTTACCATATGGCGCAGAAAAAAGCAATACCTTTTTTACAAGACATGCGATTAAGCTTTGCCTTCCGAGCCGAGGACACATTTGATCTTGTGAGCGACGATGTCATGGACGAACTGACGGCCGTCGGCGAGGTACTGGCGCGGGTCGAAATGTTCCGGATGCTGTGTCATGTGCTGACGGATGCCGGCAGTCAGGCCGAGACGGAGGTCGGAGTCGATGTTGATTTTGCAGACAGCCATGGAAGCTGCTTTGCGGAGCTGGTCTTCCGGGATGCCGATAGCGTCAGCCAGGTTGCCGCCGTTTTCGTTGATGATCTTGACATATTCCGGTACGACCGAAGATGCGCCGTGGAGGACGATCGGAAAGCCCGGCAGGCGTTTGGAGACTTCTTCGAGGATGTCGAAGCGGAGTGTCGGCGGTACGAGGACGCCGTCAGCGTTGCGCGTGCACTGTTCCGGAGTGAATTTGAAAGCGCCGTGGCTGGTGCCGATAGCGATGGCCAGGGAGTCGACGCCCGTGCGGGATACGAATTCTTCGACTTCTTCCGGACGCGTGTAGTGAGCTTCGTGGGCAGCGACTTTGACATCGTCTTCGATGCCGGCCAGCTGGCCGAGTTCGCCTTCGACGACGACGCCGTGAGCGTGTGCGTATTCAACGACTTTTTTCGTGAGGGCGATATTGTCTTCGAAAGAATGTTTCGAGCCGTCGATCATGACGGAAGTGAAACCGCCGTCGATGCAGTCTTTGCAGGTTTCAAAGTCAGCGCCGTGGTCGAGGTGAAGGGCGATGGGGAGATCATGATCTTCCAAAGCTGCTTCTACGAGATGTTTCAAATACGGCGGTTTAGCGTATTTGCGGGCACCGGCCGAAGCCTGAAGGATGATCGGCGAGTTCAATTCAGCAGCGGCCTGGGTAACGCCCTGGACGATTTCCATGTTGTTGATGTTGAATGCACCGATAGCATAGTGGCCTTCATAGGCTTTTTTAAACATTTCTGTAGTTCCAATTAATGGCATGTTTACATTCCTCCTACATAATACGTAAAAATGGTTAATATATATAATTCCAGCCGGCCCGTCGGACGAGGGCGTCCATATCTTCAGGCAGCCGGGAATTAACGGTGATGAAGCGGTGGCTCATGGGATGAGTGAACTGGAGACAGTAGGCGTGCAGGGCCTGGCGGCCGATGAAGCGGCGCGAACCGCCGTAGAGGTCATCGCCGGCCAGGGGATAGCCCAGGTAACTGCTGTGGACCCGTATCTGATGGGTCCGGCCCGTGTGCAGGACAACTTGGAGCAGGCTGTAGTCCTTGCCAGCTGCGAGGCAGGTGAAATCGGACCAGGCCGGCTTGCCGTCGAGGCGGACACAGCGGGTGATGATGCTATCGGGACATCTTCCGATGGGGGCGTGTACAGTTGTGACCCGCGACGGGTATCGTCCCTCACAGATAGCTAAGTACAAGCGCTTATAGCCCAAGTCCTGCTTATCGAAAGCGTATTGGATCTGCGGTTCCTTGGCGACCATACAGAGACCGGACGTATTCTTATCCAGGCGGTGCATGGGGTGGTAGGAACAGTGCTGCCCCGTCTGTTCGTAATGATAGGCGACGGCGTTGGCCAGTGTCCCGTCCCGTACGGCTGATGTGGGATGCATCAGGAGACCTGCAGGCTTGTCGATGACCATGAGGTAGTCGTCTTCATAGACGATGCCAATGGGTATGTCCTGTGGCGGGAAGGGGTTCTTTTCCGGAAGGGTGACGCAGATCTCGTCGCCTTCATGGACGAAGTCCCGCGTCGAGGCGGCCTGGCCGTTGATAGTACAGATGCCGTTGTGCTTGATACGGCGCCGCAATGTCGACGAAACGCCGAAATGTTTCAAAGCGCCGCCTAACGATGTAGGCCGTATGATCGTCCCTACTGTAAAATGAATCATTTGCATTTCCCCTATATTGGCTTTGTCTACATCTATTATACAAAATGAAAATAAATAAATCCATACATTTCGTGAAAACATGTGGGCTATATTTTAGCCCGCAAGGGCCTGGGAGTGCGGCTATCCAGAAAAAATCATCTCCTGGAAAAGGAAACTTGACGCTCCGCGTCGAAATAGTATATCATAGGAATGTTATGTATCCATTTTTTAGATTTACCTTAAAAGAGTGTTCCCTAAAGAAGGAATTTCACAGGTGGATAGAGAATAATATATACGTCAGCGTTATTGAAATGAAACAGGTGATATGAGTGAAACGGTTTTCCAGCGAATTTATCGAACAGGTCCGGCAGGCCAATGACATCGTCAGCGTCATCTCCGATTATGTGACGCTGAAACGGCGGGGCCGCAACTTCTGGGCCTGCTGCCCTTTCCATAATGAAAAGACCGCCTCCTTCAGCGTCGCTGCCGACAAAGGATTCTTTTATTGCTTTGGCTGCCATGCTCACGGCGATGTCTTCCAATTCATTATGAAGAAAGAAAACCTTTCCTTTTCGGATGCCGTCGAACGCCTGGCTGAACGGGCCCATATCGCCCTGCCTGTCGTCGAACGGTCGGCCGAAGAAATCGCCCGTGATAAACAGCGGGACCGCTTGTATCAGATCAACGAAATGGCGGGCAATTTTTTCCATAACTGCCTGACCCAGACTCATTACGGGCAGCCCGGACTGGCCTATTTCCACAAGCGCCACGTATCGGATGATACCATCGAGGCCTTTAAGCTGGGCTTTGCCCCGGAAAGCTGGGATAAACTGACGACGGCTTTCATGAAAAAAGGTGTCACTGGCAGGGAATTAGTCCTCCTGGGACTGGCTAAAGAAAAGGATGGCCACTTTTACGATGCCTTCCGCGGACGGGTCATGTTCCCCATCCGCGACGGCCGCAGCCGCATCGTCGGTTTCGGTGGCCGCGTCCTCGACGACAGCAAGCCGAAGTATCTCAATTCACCGGAAACGCCGATTTTCAATAAACGGCGGCTCCTCTTCGCCATGGACCTGGCCCATAAAGCGATTTATGAGCAGGGGAAAGCCATCCTGGTCGAAGGCTATATGGATGTCGTTTCCGCTCATAACCGGGGCATCCATAACGTCGTCGCGTCCCTGGGGACCTCCTTTACGCCGGAACAGGCGCGGCTTTTGCAGCGCCAGGCCAAGGAACTCGTCCTGGGCTACGACATGGACGGCGCCGGCCGTCAGGCGACGCAGCGGGCTATGGAAATCGTCCGCGGCCTGGGCATGCGCATCCGCGTCTTGTCCCTGCCGCAGGGCAAGGACCCTGATGAATACATCAATGCCGCCGGGCCGGACAAGTTCCGCCAGGCCGTCGACGAAGCGCCGAATGTGCTCGATTACATGCTCATGCGGGCCTTGCAGCGCTTCGACGTGACGACGCTGGAAGGGAAATCATCCATTACGGCCATGGTCCTGCCCGTCGTCGCCGCCGTCGATAACCGGGTCCTGCTGGAAGCGTTCCTGAAGAAACTGGCAGGTCAGCTGCAGATAGGGGAAAACGCCGTGCGCAGCGAATTCAACAAGTATGTCGCTGCCCATCCGGAAGCAGGCCAGCAGCAGGTCGTCATCTCTTCGTCCGTATCCCAGGAAAATGCCGCAGCCCGCGGGAGCGGTGCCATGGCCGTAGCCGAAGAGAATATCCTGCGTTTCCTCCTGGAAAAGCCGGCTGCCTGCGGGCGGATCCACGCCAAAGTATCGGCGGACCTCTTTGCCGATGAACGGCGGCGCCACATTTACCAGCTCATTTTGGATACGTATGCACACCAAGGGATGTACACACCACATGACATCCAGCAAAAATTAACTCCTGAGGAGGCCGAAGAAGTAGCACGAATTATGGTTCTACAAGATGTCCCACTGGACGAAAATGTACTGATGGATTATGTCAAGCGCTTTCGCATGGCCGATTTACAAAAGCAGTACCTGGCGCACAGCCGCCTGGCTGCCACTTATAGCCGGACTGGCGATGCAAGGCTGGCTGAAGAGCTTGCAGCATGTAAGAAAATTAACGATGAAATGAAACAATGGTCTTGAGGAGCAGAAAGGAGCCTGTACACCATGGTGAATAAAACGACAGATGATACAAAAGTAACGAAGAAAACGACGAAAAAGACGACGCGCCGCAAGCCGTCCAAGAAGAAGGACGCTGCCGCCAAGAAACCGTTGAGTGAAAAAGAACGCCAGGCCCTGGCCCTGCAGCACATCAAGCAGCTCCTGCAAATGGGGCAGAAGAAGGGCAGCCTGACGTATACGGAAATCATGAACCTCATGGAAGAAGACGAACTGACGCCAGACCAGATCGACAAGATGTATGAAGTCTTTGCCGACAAGGGCATCGACATCGTCGGCGAAGACGACTCCATGGCGGAACATGATGATATAGATGATGAAGATACGGAAAAAGTCCCGGACCTTCACAATGTCGACCTCAGCGTGCCGGAAGGCATCAACATCGATGACCCGGTCCGCATGTATTTGAAAGAAATCGGCCGCGTCCCCCTCTTGTCGGCGACGGAAGAAATTACCCTGGCCAAGGCCATCGAAAAGGGCAATGCTCCCGATGCGACAGAAGAAGACATCAAAGCCGGCACGATTGCCAAGAAGAAACTGACCGATGCCAACCTGCGCCTCGTCGTCAGCATCGCCAAGCGCTATGTCGGCCGGGGCATGTTGTTCCTGGACCTCATCCAGGAAGGGAACCTGGGTCTGTTGAAAGCCGTCGATAAATTCGACTACAGCAAAGGCTACAAGTTCAGTACCTATGCGACATGGTGGATCCGCCAGGCCATTACCCGTGCCATTGCCGACCAGGCCCGGACCATCCGCATCCCGGTCCACATGGTCGAAACCATCAACAAGCTGATCCGCATTTCCCGCCAGCTCCTGCAGGACAAAGGCCGCGAACCGCTGCCGGAAGAAATCGCTGAAAAAATGGACATCCCTGTCGAACGCGTCCGGGAAATCATGAAGATCGCCCAGGAACCGGTATCGCTGGAAACACCGATTGGCGAAGAAGAAGACTCGCACCTCGGCGATTTCATCGAAGACTCGGAAGCCGTCGCCCCTGATGACGCCGCCTCCTTCATCTTGCTGAAAGAACAGATCGAAGACGTCTTTTCCTGTCTCACCGACCGGGAACGCAAAGTCCTCTACCTGCGCTTCGGCCTCAAAGATGGCCGCCCGCGCACACTGGAAGAAGTCGGTCAGCACTTCAACGTCACCCGTGAACGTATCCGCCAGATCGAAGGAAAGGCCCTGAGCAAACTGCGCAACTGGGGCAAACGGGAAAAAATCAAGGATTTCCTCTAAGCCGAAATCTCTCCTTGACGCCATACGCTAATTCGCGTATAATAATTTGGTAAGGCCTTGCGCCTTATCCTTTGGGCCTATAGCTCAGTGGTAGAGCCACCGGCTCATAACCGGTTGGTCCTTGGTTCGAACCCAAGTGGGCCCACCATGAATGAAAAGAGCTTGTCGCACGTAATCGTGCCCGGGCTCTTTTTCTGTATACAAAATATTGCCGATAGATGGATGATCCCAGAATAAATTATTTATAGAAATAACCGCTCAAGATTAGGACCTGAAGCGGTTATTTTTGTATTCTCTAATATATTATAGATTTACAGTTTGGCTTTTTTGTTCCAGGTGTTTGCAATGTGTGCCTGGCCTTCGGCATTGGCCGAAGCGACAGAGACGATGCCATCGCGTTTGATACAGTCGAAAAAGACGTTGGTTAACATGGGTATTCCTCCTTTAGCAAAAAAAAGACTACGTTCATTATAGCCAAAGGGAAGGGAAATGTATACGGCCGTGAGGTTTCTGTTAAGATTGTGTTGCCACGAGGCGCCTTGAGGTTATATAATTTATGTATTATGGATAATGTTTTTAGGAGGAAGTATATGGCAGATATTCGTATCATCCGGGGGCAGCGGATCGTCCCCGACGTGGAGCAGGCTCTGCAGTTTGCTGGTTATGAATCGAAAGGGGCAGCTTGGGAACGGGCTGAAGGGATGTGCCGGGATATGGCACCGCTCTTGCGGCGGTCTTTGCAGGCCAAGGCGGTCCTGGCCTTTACAGAGGAACGGCTCTATGTCATCCTGACGGTAGGTGCTGCTGTGAGCCGGCAGATCGACCGCTATCAGGATGACGGGGATGAGCTGGCCGCCGTGCTCTTCGCTGCCATGGCTGATACGTGCCTCTTTGCCCTGGAACAGCAGGTCTTGCAGCAGCTGCGCCTTATTTGCCGGCAAAAGGGCTGTGGCATCGTCTGCCGCCACGAACCGGGCAGCGATTTGCCCTTATCGGTCCAGGCCGATGCGGTCCGTGAGACGGCTGCCGGCCGGACGGCTGGCGTGACGGTCAATGCGGCCATGGCCTTGTCGCCGGAGAAATCCATGAGCCTCGTCTTTGACCTTTGCGAAGACCCGGCTGTATTTCAGGTGAAACATGATTGTACGGCCTGCCCTAAGACGGATTGCCCGCAACGCCAGGCCGAATCGACCCGGGAAGTACGGCTGACCTGCCCTGGCGGCTGCCGGGTCCATGACTATATCCAGTCTCAGGGAACGGCCCTGGCTATGCCCTGCGGCGGCAAGGGCATGTGCGGCAAATGCCGCATCCGCGTCGTCCGGGGGCGGCTTCCCGTCACACCGGAAGACAAGCGCATCTTTTCCGAAGCGCAGCTGGCCCAGGGCTGGCGCCTGGCCTGCAAGGCCATAACCCGGGAAGCGGTCGAAATTGCCGTTCCCGTGCAGGAACAGCAGGGCTTTTCGGCTCTGGCTGCCGAAGCCGCTGACGAGGGAGCCCTTTCGCTGGCAGCGGACCACGACTATGGCCTGGCTGTTGATATCGGGACGACGACGTTGGCCGCTGCTCTGGTAGACTGTACGGATGGAAAAATCCTGGCGACAGCGACGGCAGTCAACAGCCAGCGCTCTTTTGGGGCCGACGTCGTCAGCCGCATCGGTGCCGCCTGCCACGGCAAAGGCAAGGCCTTGCAGAAAGCCGTACGCCGGGACCTGACGCGGCTGACGAAGCAGCTCCTGAAGGACCATCCCGGCACGGCCGCTCGCTGCCGCCAGATGGCCATTGCCGCCAATACGACCATGCTCCACCTGCTCATGGGCTGGCCCTGCGACGGCCTGGGCGACTGGCCGTTCCATCCCGTGTCCCTGGGCGGGAAGACTTATCGCGCCCAGGAGGTCCTGGGACCGCAGTCGCCGCTGGCAGACGCTACAGTGACCCTGCTGCCCGGCATGAGCACCTACGTCGGTGCTGACATTACGGCCGGCATCTGGCAGTGCGGCCTGGCCTCGTCAGACGACGTCAGCCTCTTCGTCGATCTCGGGACGAATGGGGAAATGGTCCTGGGCAATAAGGACCAGCGCTTCATCGCATCAGCTCCGGCCGGTCCAGCTCTGGAAGGGGGCAAGCTGACCTGGGGGACGGGCAGCGTCCCCGGGGCCATATGCGGCGTCCGCATCGAGCGGGGCCGGGCCAAGGTGCGGACTATCGACCACGCCGTTCCCGTCGGTATCTGCGGGACGGGCATCCTCGAAGCCATGGCCGGCCTGGTCCGGGAAGGCCTGGTCGACGAAACGGGGAAACTCGTAGAGCCTTATTTCCATAAAGGCTTTCCTTTGGCGTCGACGTTGGATTATCAGCGCATTACCCTAAGCCAGCAGGATATCCGCGAAATCCAGATGGCCAAGAGCGCCATCCGGGCCGGCATCGAATCGCTCATCGAACGCAGCGGAATCAGCCGTCAGCGCGTCCACCAGGTCTTCCTGGCCGGCGGTTTCGGCTATTACCTGGATCCGCAGAAAGCGGCTGTCATCGGCCTGTTGCCAGCGGATCTGGCCGAACGGACGACGGCTGTCGGCAACACGTCCCTGAAAGGGGCCATCAGCCTTTTGACGGGCGCCGTGACTTTGGAAGAGTTACAGGCCATCGCCGCCGGGGCAGAGGAAATCGTCCTCGGCAACGACGAAGCCTTTCAACGCTTATACATTGATTATCTGAATTTTTAGGGGGACTTAGATTGACTAACGAAGCATTTCAACAACTTCTACAGGGCGGTGTTGTCCTGCTCGACGGGGCGACGGGGACGAACCTGCAACAGGCGGGCATGCCTATCGGCGTCTGCCCGGAACAATGGATCTTAGAGAACCGCGACGTCATGATCGATTTGCAGCGCCGTTTCGTCGAAGCGGGCTCGCAGATCCTCTATGCGCCGACCTTTACGGGTAACCGGCTCAAATTGGCCGAATACGGCCTCGATGACCAGCTCGTCGCCATCAATCAGGGCTTGGTCGCTATCTCCAAAGAAGCGGCCCAGGGGAAAGCCCTGGTTGCCGGCGACATGACCATGACGGGCCAGCAGCTCTATCCTATGGGTGAACTGACCTTTGACGACCTCGTCGACGTCTATCGCGAACAGGCCCAGGCCTTGTACGATGCCGGTGTCGACCTGTTCATCGTCGAAACCATGATGAGCCTCCAGGAAACGCGGGCTTGTGTCCTGGCTATCAAGGAGGTCTGCGACCTGCCCATCATGGCGACGCTGACCTTTGAAAAGGACGGCCGTACCCTCTATGGGACGCCGCCGGAAGCGGCTGTCGTCGTCTTGCAGAACCTCGGCGTCGATGCCGTCGGCCTGAACTGCTCGACAGGACCGGCCGACATGGTGGAAACGGTTCGGAAGATGTATGAATATGCGACGATTCCCCTCATTGCCAAGCCCAATGCCGGTTTGCCGGAATTGGATGGTGACAAGACGGTCTATAAGACGACGCCGGAAGAATTCGCCCAGGACGGCCGGCTGCTCATCGAAGCCGGTGCCCATATCGTCGGCGGCTGCTGCGGCACGACGCCGGACCATATCCGGGCCCTTCACGAGGCTGTCTGCCGGCTGACGCCGAAAGCGCCGCATGCCAGCCATCACCGTGTCCTGGCCTCGGAACGGCAGGTCGTAGAAATCAAGCTCGACGGCTCTTTCCAGGTCATTGGCGAACGCATCAATCCGACGGGCAAGAAGAAGCTCCAGGCTGAACTGCGGGCGGGCAAGCTGGACATGGTCCGCGCCATGGCCCGCGAACAGGAACGCAACGGCGCGTCTATCCTCGACGTCAACATGGGGACCAACGGCATCGATGAAAAAGAAATGATGCTCAAGGCCATTTACGAAGTGACAGGCGTATCGGGCCTGCCCCTCAGCATCGACACGAGCTCACCGGACATCATGGAAGCGGCCCTGCGCATCTATCCCGGCCGGGCCCTGGTCAATTCCATTTCCTGTGAAACGGAAAAGCGAAAGAAACTTCTGCCTGTCGTCAAAAAGTACGGCGCCATGTTCATCGCCCTGCCTGTTTCGGATAACGGTATCCCCAAGACCCTCGAAGAAAAACATGCCGTCCTCGACGAGCTCCTGGCCGATGCCTACGACCACGGCTTTTCGCCGGAAGATGTCGTCGTCGACGCCCTGGTAGCGACGGTCGGGGCTGCGCCGACGTCGGCCCTGGACTGCATGGCCACGTTTTCCCATTGCAAGCAGGACCTGGGACTAGCCACGGTCTGCGGCCTGTCCAACATCTCCTTCGGCCTGCCGGATCGGATCTATGTCAACGCCACCTTCTTGGGCATGGCCATTGCCAGCGGCCTGACCATGGCCATTGCCAATCCGTCCCAGGATTTGCTCATGAATACGGCAGCAGCGGCCAATATGCTAATGAATAAAGAGGGCAGCGATTTGGCCTACATCCACCGCATGCAGTATTTCGACAAGAAAGAAGCCGAAAGAAAACGGCAGGAAGAAGCAGAACTCCTGGCCAGCCACGGTACGGCTGGGGCTGTCGAAACGGCGGAGGAGTCCCAAGGCGCTGAGCAGGGGCCGGTCAATCCGGTCTACCAGGCCGTTCTGGAAGGGGAAAAGGACGCCGTCGTCGCCTTGGCTCAGGAAGAACTGGCCAAGGGTATGGCACCGGATGCCATCATCAACGACCTGCTCATTCCGGCCATCACTGAGGTCGGCGATTTATACGATAAACAGATTTACTTCCTGCCCCAGCTCATTGCCAGTGCCAATACGATGGAGACAGCCATTGCCTATTTGGAACCGCTCATCAAGAAAGACCCGGGCCAGCAGGACATGGCGACCATCGTCATTGCCACCGTCGAAGGCGACGTCCACGATATCGGCAAGAACCTGGTCGGCCTCATGCTGCGCAACTACGGCTATAAGGTCATCGACCTGGGCAAGGATGTGCCGGCCGGCACCATCATCGAGACGGCGCTGCGCGAAAAGGCGTCTGTCGTCGGCTTGTCAGCCTTGATGACGACGACGATGATGCACATGAAAGATGTCATCGCCGAAGCGGCGGATAAACAGTATGGCGGCAAGATCATCATCGGCGGCGCAGCCGTTACGCCGAGTTTCTCCGATGAAATCGGTGCCGATGGCTATTCCAAAGATGCGGCAGACTGTGTCAAGCTCGTCAGCCGCCTGTTATCGTAAAAGGGGGAATCATTATGCCAGCATATCGTTGGGCGACTTTGGGCTGCGGCGTCATCGGTAATGAACTGGCCCAGGCTATGCAGGCCCTGGGCGGGACTTTGTACAGTGTCGGCAACCGGACCCATGAAAAGGCCTTGTCTTTTGCTGAAAAATACGGCATCGCCAAGGTCTACGACAAGCCAGAGGATATCTTTTCGGATCCCGACGTCGATATCGTCTATATTTCGACGCCCCATAATACGCATATCCGTTATCTGCTGCCGGCGCTGGCAGCGGGCAAACACGTGCTCTGCGAAAAATCCATTACCCTCAACAGCCTGGAACTGGACCAGGCCCGGCGCTGTGCTGATGAACACGGCGTCGTCCTGGCCGAAGCCATGACCTTATATCATATGCCTATTTACAAACAGCTCGCTGACCTCATCCGTTCCGGCGCCCTGGGGCCGCTGCGTTTCATTCAGATGAATTTCGGCAGTTATAAAGAGTACGATATGAATAACCGCTTCTTCAACCGCTCCCTGGCCGGCGGTGCCCTCCTCGATATCGGCGTCTATGCGCTGTCCTTCGTCCGCTATTTCATGAGCTGTCAGCCCGACCAGATCGCGTCTCAGGTCCGCCTGGCACCGACCGGTGTCGACGAGCAGGCAGGTATCCTCTTGCAGAACCGGGAAGGGGAGATGGCGACGCTTTCCTTATCGCTCCATGCCAAGCAGCCGAAACGGGGCATGGCCGCCTTCGATAAGGGCTATATCGAAATCTACGACTATCCCCGGGCCGATACGGCGACCATCACCTATACGGCCGACGGCCATCAGGATGTCCTGCAGGCCGGCAGTCAGTCCAAGGCCTTGCAGTACGAAATCCGGGACATGGAAGACGCCGTGGCCCACGGCGGCCAGGGCATGTGCCAGGCTTATACGAAAGATGTCATGGACCTCATGACGGCCATCCGCCAGCAGTGGGGCCTGACCTATCCCGAAGAAGAGGGGGGAGCGCAATGAGTTATTCATCGGTCGATACCTTCTGGATCCTCATGGCGGCCGTCCTGGTCTTCTTCATGCAGCCCGGTTTCGCCATGCTCGAAGCCGGCCTGACGCGGGGCAAGAATGCCGGCAATATCGTCATGAAGAATTTCATGAACTTTTCCCTCGGGACCCTGGCTTTCTGGATCGTCGGCTTCAGCCTGCTCTTTGGCCGCGACATAGGCGGATTCATCGGCATGCCCGATTTCTTCGCCCAGCATATGGACCTCATGGCCGGGACGCCTTATCCGGATCTGGCCTTTTTGCTCTTCCAGACCGTTCTCTGTGCCGTGACGGCGGCCATCGTGTCCGGCGCTATGGCTGAACGGACGGAATTTTCGTCATCCTGTCTGATTACGATCCTCATCAGTCTGCTCATCTATCCCATCGTCGGGCACTGGTCCTGGGGCGGCGGCTGGCTGGCAGGCCTGGGCTTCCATGACTTCGCCGGCGCTTCTGTCGTCAGCCTGACCGGCGGCATCTGCGCCCTGACCGGGGCCAAGGCCCTGGGGCCGCGCATCGGCAAATATAATGACGATGGCTCGGTCAATGCCATTCCCGGCCACAGCCTGCCCCTGGCTTGTCTGGGCATGTTCATCTTATGGTTCGGCTGGTTCGGCTTCAATGGAGGCCAGACCCTGTCCCTGACGGGGGAACAGACCATCCTAAAAGCCGCGTCTATCTTCTTTACGACCAATATTGCCGCCGCTGCCGGGACGACGACGGCCATGGTGACGACATGGATCCGCTATGGCAAGCCCGACGTATCCATGACCCTCGACGGCAGCCTGGCGGCGCTGGTGGCCATTACGGCCGGCTGTGATGTCGTCAGCGTGCCTGGGGCCTTTGTCATCGGTGCCCTGGCCGGCATCGTGACGGTCTTCCTCATCGAATTCATCGACCAGAAATTGCGCATCGACGACCCGGTCGGGGCTATTGCCGCTCACGGCGGCTGCGGTGCCTTGGGGACCCTCCTGACGGGCCTGTTCAGCGTCCAAGACGGCCTGTTCTATACGGGAGAAATCCGTCTGTTCCTGATCCAGCTGGCCGGCGTCGTGGCTATGGCCCTGTTCGTCTTCGTCTCTATGACCCTGGTTTTCCGCATCCTCCAGGCGACGATAGGCCTGCGCGTCTCGGCAGCCGAAGAAATCAACGGCCTGGACTTCAAGGAAAACGGCCTGGTACCGGCTTACGAACTGGACCGCAGCGACGATTTGGAGGACTTGTCGCAAGCCTTGAAGGCCGGGGAAGCGCCGGAAGGGGCCCAAGAAATCCCCTTGGACCAGGCTATTCCCGATTCGGTCATGGCCAGTCCTCAGCCGGTCGGCGGCCATGCCCTGTATAACGTGACTATCATTACCGATGAAAAGCGCTTTGAAACCTTGAAAGACGCCATGGAAGCCATCGGCATCACGGGCATGACCATTACCCGCGCCCTGGGATTCGGCATCGAAAAGGGACGGACTGAATTCTACCGCGGCGCCAAAGTGTCGGCCAAACTCCTGCCCAAGGTCCGCGTCGAAATGGTCGTTTCCAAAGTGTCACCGCGAACCATCATCGAAACAGCGAAGAAAGTGCTCTATACGGGCAATTACGGCGACGGCAAGGTCTTCGTGTCGGCCATCGACAACGCCGTCAAGATCCGGACCGGCGAAGAAGGCTACGACGCCCTGCAGGACTATCCCGTCGTCCAGAAGAAATGACCTTTTACAGACATTTCCCTTGATTTTTGCAAAAAACATACAGGCTCTGGCTATACTGAAACTGTACAGCCAGAGCCTGTTTTTTCATGGATGAAGGAGGAAATGCCATAAGACCATATCCTCATCCGGACCTATGACCATACCCGCGGCGAGTGGCTACCGGCCTTCGACCGTACCGTAACCCTGCCGGAATGGTGCTGCCTCACGGCGTGAGGGGCGGTGTGTGAACATCGCCCAAATACCGACGGGTCGCCCACGTGGCGCCCCCTACGATTCCCCGTTGGGAAAATCTTGCTAACCCCTAGCCGCTAGCCACTAACCACTTAAAAAGGCTTGTCGCACGCGACAAGCCTTTTTTCTACTCTTCTTCTATTTTCAACTGGTCCGGTGTGGTGCAGAATGTGAATTCCGGGTTCCGCTCGACGATCCAGTTGGTCTGCCATTCGTTGGCGATGAGCAGGACGACGCGCTGTTTATGGTCCTTGACGATCATGGCGCTGTCGATGTTCTTCAGTTCTTTGTAGTCGTGGCCGTTGGTCTGAATCCAGCGGGCGACGGTGTAGGGTAGGCGGTTCATTTCCAGGTCGACGCCGTATTCGTGTTTCAGGCGGTATTCCAGGACTTCGAACTGGAGTTGCCCGACGGCACCGACGATGTAGCTTTCCATGGAGCCCAGGTTTTCATAAATCTGGACGGCCCCTTCCTGGGCCAGCTGGGTCATGCCCTTGAGGAACTGTTTGCGCTTCATCGAATCCTTGGCGCGGATGCGGGCGAAGAGTTCCGGCGGGAAGGTCGGGAAGTCCTTGAAGGTGACTTTCTTCTTGCCCGAATAGAGGGTGTCGCCGACGCCCATGGTGCCGTTATCGAAGACGCCGATGATGTCTCCCGGATAGGCATCTTCGACGATGGTCCGTTCCGTTGCCAGGAACTGCTGAGGCTGCATGAGGCGCAGGGTCTTGCCGGACTGGCGGTGCGTGACGGTCATGCCTTTTTCAAACTTGCCCGAGCAGATGCGCATGAAGACGATGCGGTCGTGATGCTGGGGGTTCATGTTGGCCTGAATCTTGAAGACGAACGACGTGAACTGGTCCGATGTCGGTTCGACGACGCCTTCCAGGCATTTGCGCGGCTGCGGCTTCGGAGCCATGCGCAGGAATTCTTCCAGGAAGGGCTTGACGCCGAAGTTGGTCATAGCCGAGCCGAAGAACATCGGCGTCAGTTCGCCGCGCTTGACTTTTTCCATGTCGAATTCATCGCCCGCTTCATCGAGGAGCTCGATGTCGTCGATGAGGCCC
The DNA here is from genome assembly GCF_046614755.1 of Megasphaera indica. Lineage (NCBI taxonomy): Bacteria > Bacillati > Bacillota > Negativicutes > Veillonellales > Veillonellaceae > Megasphaera > Megasphaera indica. The sequence goes on along the minus strand of NZ_JBKKJR010000022.1, from coordinate 12,869 downwards.
TGGTGGACGTCTTCGTCGAGGAGTTCTTTGAAAATCGGGTCGTCTGCCGAGCCCTTGGTCGATGCCAGTTTGCGCTGGCCGTGGGTCGTGTCTTTTTCAAAGAGTTCGATAGACGACGAAGCCCGGTCGTAGATGCCCTGGTAGTTGCCATTCAGGCCGATAGGCCAGTTCATGGGGTAGGCGTGGATGCCCAGGATGTCTTCGATTTCATCCATGAGGTCGAAGGGGTTGCGGCCGAAGTGGTCGATCTTGTTGACGAAGGTGAAAATGGGGATGCCCCGTTCTTTACAGACGCGGAAGAGCTTCTTCGTCTGGGCTTCGACGCCTTTGGCGACGTCGATGAGCATGACGGCGCTGTCGGCAGCCATGAGGGTCCGGTACGTATCTTCACTGAAGTCCTGATGGCCCGGCGTGTCGAGGATATTGATATGATGACCTTCGTAGTCGAACTGGAGGACCGAACTGGTGACGGAGATACCACGCTGTTTTTCAATTTCCATCCAGTCCGAAACGGCATGTTTTGCCGTCTTGCGGGCCTTGACGGAACCGGCCAGGTGAATGGCACCTCCGTAGAGCAGTAATTTTTCAGTCAACGTCGTCTTGCCGGCATCAGGGTGGGAGATGATGGCAAAAGTACGGCGATTATTTACTTCATCGATTAATGACATAGTACACCTCATCTGTAGTTAAAGCTAAAACATGCAAACACTATTTATTATATCGGGTTTTTCTGGTAACCGCAAGGCATTTACGACTGGCATTTCTCGTCATTTCACGTTATAATAGACTTAATCTATACAGAATGAGAAGGAGCGTCTTACATCGTGATTATTACCAGAGAAACAGACTATGCCATCCGCATTTTACGATCCCTGGCTGATTTACAGCTGAAAAATATACGGGAAATCAGCGACGAACAGCTCGTCCCCCGGCAGTTCGCCTACAAGATTTCCAAGAAACTCGAACGGGCCGGGTTCATCGAAATCATCCGCGGCGCCCAGGGCGGATGCCGCCTGACACGGGATTTGCACGGCATTACCCTCATGGACATCATTAACGTCATGGAACGGGAAAACATGATCACCAGCTGCCTGGACGGCGATTTCCAGTGCCCGTACCATCACCGCTATGGTTTCTGTGACGTCCACGAAGCCCTGGCCGGGGTACAGGGCAAGCTGGCCGATTATCTGTCGACATTGAATCTATATGACATCATGTTTCCCCATGGGGGACCGGCCGTTTTGAAAGGGTCGGATACGTCGCACAATTTGTTATAAAGGAGCCTATTTATGAAAAAAACGACTCTTATCGCCGTTTGTGTCTTTGCTTTGTGGACGGCCCTGGCCCTGCCGACTGTCCCGTCTTCCGTACAGGCCGCCAAAGGTGGTGGCGGTGCCCGCGTATCGGCGCCGAAATCGCTGCCGGCCCCGGCGCCTAAGAATGTGACACCGAAAACGGGGACGACGAAAAATGAAGCGCCCAGCCTGGGCAATACAAAACCGAATGGGCAGACGCAGGCCCGCAAGGCTGAAACGGCTCAGGCCAATGCCAGCCGGACGACGTCTTCGTCCCGCCTGGGCAGCGTCATGCGCGGTATCGGCCTCTTTGCCGGCGGCATGTTCCTGGGCAGTATGCTCAGCCATCTCTTCGGCTGGGGTTCCCTGGGCTGGGGTGCCGATATCCTCGGCCTGTTAGTGAATATCTTCATCCTCTACCTGGTCATCAAGGGCGCAGCGGCCCTCTGGCGCTGGCTGCGCGACCGCCGCAGAAGGTGACGTATGGACGAATCGTTTATGAAAGAACGGGCGATTTTGCCTCTCATCGCTTCCATGGCCCTGCCGGCCGTCGTGTCGATGATCGTCAATTCGCTCTATAATATCGTCGACAGCCTGTTCGTCGCCATGATCAGCGAACAGGCCATGACGGCTGTGTCCCTGGTCTTTCCCATGCAGAACTTCGTCAATGCCGTCTGCATAGGCTTTGGCGTCGGCCTCAATGCCATTATTTCCATCTGCCTCGGTGCCGGTCAGAAGGGGACGGCCGATGTGGCTGCGACACACGGTGTCTTCCTGGCTGTCATCCATGGTCTGGTCATGACGGCAGGCTGTATCTGGGCTGTGCCGTCTTTTTTGCGGGCTTTTACGCAGGACGCGGGACTCATCGACCTGGGCCTGCGCTATGCCGTCATCGTCTTTGCCTTTTCTACGATCCTCAGCGTCGACCTGGTCTATGAAAAGATGTTCCAGGCCGTCGGCCGCATGCAGGTCACCATGGCCGGCTTATCCCTGGGCTGCCTGGTCAATATCATCGGCGACCCGATCCTCATCTTTGGCCTGGGACCGGTTCCGGCCATGGGGATTGAAGGCGCGGCCTGGGCGACGGGCCTGGGCCAGACGGTGAACCTCCTCTTCTATGCCGTGGTCTGTCATTGGCGGCCGCTGCGGGTCGAAGTTTGCCGCCGCCATCTCCACTGGGACATCGAACTCGATAAACGGCTCTATGGCATCGGCATCCCGGCGGCCCTCAACATGGGCCTGTCGTCGGTCTTCCTCGTCGCCCTGAACCATCTCCTGGCGCCTTTTTCGCCGACGTATATTTTCATCCTCGGCGTCTATTATAAGCTCCAGACCTTTCTTTCTATGCCGACAAATGGTATCATTCAAGGTGTGCGGCCGCTGATCGGCTATAATTACGGAGCTGGGGAACTGGGCCGCGTGCGCCGCATTTATCGGACGACGCTGGTCCTCAACGGCCTGGTCATGGCGGCAGGTCTGGTCATCTGCCTGGCCGTCCCGGACGTCCTCATGGGCTGGTTCACGTCCCGTGAGGAAACCATCGCAGCCGGTGCGTCGGCCCTGGACATCATTGCCTGGGGATTCGTACCGTCGGCCTTGTCTATTACGGCGTCTGGCGCCCTGGAAGGGCTGGGGAAGGGCAATCCGTCCTTTGCCATCACCCTGCTGCGCTACGTCGTCATCAGCCTGCCGGCGGCGTGGCTCCTCTGCCGCGTTTATGGACCGGACGGCGTGTGGCACGCCTTCTGGATCTTTGAATGTCTGGCAGCACTGGCAGCCTGGAAGATTTACGACCACTATGCCCCAGCCGTTACGAAAGAAAAGGAGACGACATGAAGTATAAGATCATTGCTTGTGATATGGATGAAACGCTGCTCAGCAGCGACGCGACGATTTGCCGGCGCAATATCGAAGCCATTACGGCAGCCATTGCCAAAGGCGTGAAATTCGTGCCCTGTACGGGTCGGGGCTTCCGTTCCATCGAAGGCGTCCTGAGGACTCTGGGCCTCTACGACCAGGCGGACCAGTACGTCATCGGCTTCAACGGCGCCAATATTACGGAAAACAAGGGCAGCCGCTCCCTCTTCTGGGACCCGATCCCCTTTGACCTGGCCGACCGGATTTTCCGCCGCTGCTGTGCCTATGGCCAATGTATGCATATCTATACGCGTGATGTCGTCTACATCACGAATATTACGCCCGACGAAGAAGCCTTCCTCCACGGCCGCATGGGCTACGTGCCCGTCGAAGCGGAGGACCTCGATTTCATCCGCGGCAAAGAAGAAGTCTGCAAGCTCATCGTGACCAATACGGATTACGACTATTTACAGCAGATACACGCTGAAATCCGCCCCTTGCTGGACGACATTACGGTCAGCTTCTCCAGCAACCGCTATATCGAATTCATGCACAAAGGCGTCAATAAAGGGGCGGGCCTGTGGAAATTGGCGGATATCCTCGGTGTAGCCCATGAAGAAACCATGGCCATTGGCGACAACATCAACGACATCGACATGCTGAAGGCCGCCGGCCTTTCCGTCGGCGTCCATAACCTCAACCCCGTCATCCGCCAATACTGCGACGTCGTCACCGACGCCACCAATAACGAAGGCGCCGTCGCCGAAGCCATCGAGAAGTATGTGTTGTGAGCGTGGTTCGTGATTCGTGGCTCGTGGCTCGTAAGAAACTGAACTGCGAAGGCCGCGGCCGCAGGTCGCAGACCATAAGCCTCTCCTGATAGGAGAGGTGGCCCGCAGGGCCGGAGAGGTTGAACCTCTCAGTCAGCTTTGCTGACAGCTCTCCTATAAAGAGAGCCAATGGGCATTTACATCGAAAGCCATTCACTAGCCACTAACCACTAACCACTAACAACTTAAAAGGAGCTGTCGCGATGCGACAGCTCCTTTTGTGCTATAATATAAGGCAAAAGGGGGCTTTCTCATGGATAGCAAAGAATTGAGCCGTCATGCGGCTCACGTGCGGCAGGATATCGTCAAGATGGTCACCCTGGCCCAATCCGGTCATCCCGGCGGCTCTTTGTCCATCGTCGATATGCTGCAAGTCTTGTATTTCGATGTCATGCGGATCGATCCCAAGCGGCCTCACTGGCCGGACCGGGACCGTTTCGTCCTCTCCAAGGGCCATACCGTACCGGCTCTGTATGCGACGCTGGCCGAACGGGGCTTTTTCCCGGAAGATGAATTGTGGCACCTGCGTCAGTGCGGCGCCATGCTCCAGGGCAATCCCGACATGAATACGACGCCGGGCATCGACATGACGACGGGATCCCTGGGACAGGGCTTGTCGGCTGCTAACGGCATGGCCATGACGGCCAAGCTGGACGGGGCGGACTGGCGGGTCTACGTCATCGCCGGCGACGGCGAAATCGAAGAAGGCCAGATCTGGGAAGCGGCCATGTCGGCAGCTCAATATAAACTGGAAAACCTGCCCCTGATCATCGACCATAACGGACTGCAGATCGACGGGTCCAATGAAGACGTCATGGACGTCATGCCCATTGCCGACAAATTCCGGGCCTTCCGCTGGAACGTCCTGGAAATCGACGGCCACGATTACGACGCCATCGGCGCTGCATTGCACCAGGCGCAGGCCGCAAAAGGGAAGCCGACGGTCATCATCGCCCAGACCGTCAAGGGCAAGGGCGTATCGTTCATGGAAAATGCCGTGTCCTGGCATGGCAAGGCGCCGACGAAAGAAGAATGTGAACGGGCATTACGTGAATTAGGGGGCGAAGGCTGATGGCAAGGGCAACGCGCGATGCCTACGGGCATCTCTTAGAAACGGAATTGTATAAAAATCCGAGGATTGTCGTCCTCGACGCCGACCTCGGTTCGTCGACGCGGTCGATTGCTTTTAAAAAGGTAGCGCCGGAACGCTATTTCGATATGGGCATTTCGGAACAGGATATGATGGGCACGGCGGCAGGCTTCGCCGCTTGCGGCAAGATTCCCCTGGCCAGCACTTTTGCCGTCTTCGGCACGGGTCGGGCCTTTGAACAGATTCGCAACTCCATCTGCCTGCCAAAGCTCAACGTCAAGATCTGTGCGACCCACGCCGGCCTCAGCGTCGGCGAAGACGGGGCGACCCATCAGTTCGTTGAAGACATGGCCATCATGCGCAGTCTGCCGAATATGACCGTCGTCTGTCCGGCTGACGGCGCCGAAACGGAAGCTGTCATCCGGGCGGCTGTCGCTCATGACGGGCCGGTCTACGTGCGCATGGGCCGAGACAAAGTCGACGACGTCTATCAATCTGGCTGTCCCTTCCAGTGGGGGAAGGGGACGGTCCTGCGCGACGGCTGTGATGCCGCCGTCATCGCCACGGGGCTCATGGTCCAGGAAGCCCTGAAAGCAGCCGATATCCTGGCCAATCGGGGCCGTCAGGTCATGGTCATCGACATGGCCGCCATCAAACCGCTCGACGAAGACCTGGTCGTCGCTGCAGCCAGGAAGACGGGCTTCGTCGTCACTGCCGAAGAACACAGCGTCATCGGCGGCCTGGGCGGCGCCGTGGCGGAAACCTTGTCGCGCCGCTGTCCGACGCGCCAGGCTTACGTCGGCATCCAGGATTGTTTCGGTGAATCCGGCAAGGCCGGAGATCTTTTGAAAAAGTACGGCCTGACGGCAGAAGCCATTGTCGACGCTTGCCTTTTGGCCTGATTTTCAGTATGATAAGAGGCAGCGGACGCTGTCCGCTAAATCGAAGAAAGGAAACATCCCTACATGATAACTACAGAAGCGATGATGAAATTACAGAATGGCAGTGACGTCCGCGGCGTCGCCATCGCCGGCGTTCCCGGTGAAGACGTCACCTTGGTCCCGGAAGCGGTCAACCGCATTGCCGCTGGATTTGCCAAGTTTTTAGCCAAGAAGCTGAATAAACAGACGAGTGACCTGCGCATTGCCGTCGGCCACGATTCCCGCGTGTCGGCGGGCATGATGAAAGAAGCCGTATTCGGCGGCCTCCTCGGTCAGGGCGTCCACGTCACGGACTGCGGCTTGGCTTCGACGCCGGCCATGTTCATGTCCATTATTTTTGAAGATACCCACATGGATGGCTCCATCATGATTACGGCCAGCCATTTGCCCTATAACCGCAATGGCCTGAAATTCTTTACCGTCGACGGCGGCCTGGAAAAGAGCGAAGTCAAAGAAGTCCTGACCCTGGCTTCCCAGTCGTCGGCCATGGCCGTATCGTCGGCTGCCATTGCCTCGCTGGACCTGATCGACCTCTACGCCCTGCACCTGCGCCGTAAGATTTGTGCCGGCCTCTGTTCCGGCATGTACGACCGTCCCCTGGAAGGGATGCATATCGTCGTCGACGCCGGCAACGGCAGCGGCGGTTTCTTTGCCACTAAGGTCCTGGCGGAACTCGGCGCCGATACGACGGGCAGCCAGTTCCTCGAACCGGATGGCATGTTCCCCAACCATATCCCTAACCCGGAAAATGCCGATGCCATGGCCTCTATCCGTAAGGCTGTCCTCGACAACAAAGCCGACTTGGGCCTCATTTTCGATACCGACGTGGACCGCATGAGCGCTGTCTTGCCCGATGGGGAAGAAATCAACCGCAACGCTCTCATCGCCATGATGGCCGCCATCTTGGCGCCTGATTATCCCGGCAGCACTATCGTCACCGACTCGGTCACGTCCGATGAACTGACGACGTTCCTCCAGGATGAACTCCACCTGGTCCATCACCGCTATATGCGGGGCTATAAGAATGTCATCGACGAATGTATCCGCCTCAACAAGGCCGGTACAGTCTCGCCGCTGGCCATCGAAACATCCGGCCACGGCGCGCTGAGTGAAAACTACTACCTCGACGACGGCGCGTACCTGGCCGTCAAACTGCTCATCGCTGCGACGAAAGCCAAGAAGGAAGGCAAACAGCTCGGCGACCTCATTGCCAAATTGGGCCATCCTGCGGAAGGCGTTGAATTCCGCCTGAAAATCATCGGCACAGACGACGTCCAGGCCTACGGCGCTGACGTACTTAAACAGTTTGAAGAACGGGCCGCTCAAGCGGGCATCGCCATCGCCAAGCCGTCCTATGAAGGCGTGCGCCTCGTATTCCCTAACGGCTGGGCCCTGCTGCGCATGTCCCTCCACGACCCGAACATGCCGCTGAACATCGAAAGCAGGGAAAAAGGCGGTTGTCAGCAGATTGCCAGTCAGGTGAAAGGCCTGCTCACGGGCTTTGAACACCTCGATACCAGCGTGATCCAGTAAGATGTCCTGAAAAAGAACCCTTGACCAGAGGGTTCTTTTTTTGTATAATGAAGCTATAATCATGTGACTGACGGAAGTGGAGTTACCACGGGGAGCATGATTTCTTAAAGCCGACCGTCTGGGCAACCTTCCAGCGGAGCGGCCTTTTTTTATGCAAAGAAAAGAACAGGAGTGACAACTACTATGGCAAAGGTATTGAGCGATATCGAAATTGCACAGCAGACGAAATTGGAACCGATTACGGCCATTGCAAAACAAGTCGGCCTCACCGATGATGACTTGGAACTCTACGGAAAATATAAAGCAAAGATTTCTTTTGACGCCATTAAGCGCCTGTCGAAGAATAAAGACGGGAAACTGGTCCTGGTCACGGCCATCACGCCGACACCGGCTGGCGAAGGCAAGACCTTGACCACTATCGGCCTGGCTCAGGCACTGAACTACATGGGCCATAAGGCTGTCGTCGCCCTGCGCGAACCGTCCCTGGGACCGGTCTTCGGCATCAAAGGCGGCGCTGCTGGCGGCGGCTATTCCCAGGTCCTGCCCATGGAAGATATCAACCTGCACTTCACCGGTGACATGCACGCCATTACGGCAGCCAACAACCTCTTGGCCGCAGCCATCGACAACCATGTCCATCAAGGCAACGCCCTGCGCATCGATGTGCGCCGCATCATCTGGAAACGCGTCATGGATATGAACGACCGGGCTTTGCGCAACGTCGTCGTCGGCATGGGCGGCAAAGTCTGCGGCTTCCCGCGGGAAGACCATTTCATGATCACTGTCGCTTCGGAAATCATGGCAGCCCTTTGCCTGGCCAACGACCTCATGGACCTCAAGAAGCGCATGGGCGACATCACCGTGGCCTATGACCTGGACGGCAATCTGGTCAAAGCCCGTCAGCTCGGCGTCGAAGGCGCCATGGCCATCCTCATGAAAGATGCCATCAAGCCGAATTTGGTCCAGACCATCGAACATACGCCGGCCTTGGTCCACGGCGGTCCCTTCGCCAACATCGCCCACGGCTGCAACTCCGTCGTTGCAACCAAACTGGCTATGAAGATGGGCGATATCGCCGTTACGGAAGCCGGTTTCGGTGCCGACCTGGGTGCTGAAAAATTCATGGACATCAAATGCCGTTTCGCCGGTATCAAACCCGATGCCGTCGTCATCGTTGCGACCGTCCGTGCCCTGAAGATGCACGGTGGCGTCGACAAGAAGAACTTGCAGGAAGAAAATGTCGAAGCCTTGAAGAAGGGCTTTGCCAACCTGGCCAAACACATCGAAAATATGCGCCTCTTCGACGTACCCGTCGTCGTAGGCATCAATAAATTCATCAGCGATACAGATGAAGAAATCGCTACGCTGCGGAAACTCTGCGAAGATTACGGCGTCGAAGTCGCCCTCAACAACTGCTGGGCCGAAGGCGGCAAAGGCGGCGTCGAAATGGGCGAAAAAGTCCTGAAACTGCTGCAGCAGCCGAAGACCCCGTACAAACCGCTCTACGACGTCAACGCTTCGATTCCTGAAAAACTGGAAACTATCGTCAAGAAAGTCTACGGCGGCGACGGCGTCCTCTTTGAAGGCAACGCTCAGAAACAGATCAAGGAACTGGAAGCCTTTGGCCTCGATAAAATGCCGATTTGCGTGGCCAAGACGCAGTATTCCCTGTCCGATAACCCGGCGCTCCTGGGGGCACCGAAGGGCTTCAAGGTCACGGTCAAAGACGTCCGCGTCTGCACCGGTGCGGGCTTCATCGTTTGCCAGACGAGCAATATCATGACCATGCCGGGCCTGCCGAAAGTACCGGCTGCCAACCGCATGGACATCGACGAAAATGGCGTCATTACGGGATTGTTCTAAGATGGATTTTGCACAATTCCAATCCATGCCCCTCGACGGGCTCCTGGAAGTCACGGCTTCCAAGGAACCCGTTCCCGGCGGCGGCGGCATCGCCGCTATGACCGCTGCTTCGGCAGCAGCGCTCGTAGAGATGGTCGCCAACCTGACTATCGGCAAGAAGGGCTACGATGAAATCGAGAAACTCATGGTATCCATCCGCGATAAGGCCCACGGTCTGCGCCAGCGCTACCTCGACGGCATCGCCGAGGACGCAGCGGCCTTCGACAGCGTCATCCGCGCCGTCCGCCTGCCCAAGGATACGCCGGACCGGGCGGCCAAGGTCCAGCAGGCCTTTAAGGATGCGGCTCTGTCGCCCTTTGAACTGGGCAAGGACATCTTCGTCCTCCTCCAGCTGGCAGAACAAGTCGTCCGCTACGGCAACGCCTGGGTCATCACGGATGGCGTCATTGCCACCATGAACGCCAGGGCGGCTATGCGCTCGGCTTTTTACAGCGTCCGCATCAACCTGAAATCCATCAAGGATGAAACCTTCGTGACGAAGATGATCAACGAAATCCGCGAAATCGAAGAAAAAGCGGCCATCGTCGAACAAAACGTAGAATATGAATACCGGAAGCGGTGAAAAAAGGCGCTGTCGCATGAAGACAGCGCCTTTTTTAGCAGTCAGCAGTCAGCAGTCAGCGGCTAACCCCTGACCCCTAGCCCCTGACCCCTAGCCCCTGACCCCTAGCCCCTGACCCCTAGCCCTTAGCCCCTAACTCCTAGCCACATCTTGTTATCTTCCCCTGGATACCGTATAATAGAAATATTAACGAAAGGAGAATTCTATGTTCGATTTTAATATACTTTCTATTATTGCCGGGATTCCCGGCCTGCTCATCGCCATGGTCATCCATGAATACGCTCATGCCCAGGTGGCAGACTGGATGGGCGATGATACGCCGCGTCTGATGGGGCGCCTTACGTTGAACCCGGTGGCTCATATCGACCCGGTCGGCCTGATCATGCTGCTCGTCGCCCAGTTCGGCTGGGCCAAGCCGGTTACGATCCAAGTCGGCAATTTCCGGAACTGGCGGAAAGGGGAAATCTGTGTATCCCTGGCTGGTCCCGTGTCCAACCTGATCACGGCTTTCGTCGCCTTGGTCATTGAAGTCATCTTTGTCAAGCTCCATCTCTTTACGACGACGGCCCTGCCCATGGTCCTTCACCTCATCGTCTTGTACAACGTCAACTTTGCCATCTTCAACATGATTCCCTTGCCGCCTCTCGACGGCTCGCGGGTCCTCATGTGTTTCCTGCCGACGTCGTGGAACTATAAGCTGGCCAGCCTCGAACGCTACAGCTTCCTCATCCTCATCGCCCTGATGATGACGCCTTTTTTCACGTATATCCTCATTCCCTTGCAGCGTCTGGTCTTCGCCTTGTTCAGCTTGATCTTGACGCCATTCCTGTAAAGGAGGAATTCTCATGACCTGTAAAAAATTAATGGCAGCAGCCCTGTTATGGGCGACATTGACGGTTCCGGCCGGTGCTTTTGACTACAACCAGTCTGTCGATGAAATCGCCGAAAGCCCGCTCACGGCGTATCAGACGGTCTATCTCGGTATGCCCCGGGCTGATTTCGATGCCAATTTCTCCATCCTGTCCGACTGGACTTTCTACGGCAGCACGGTATCCTTTACGGAACGGGCTGAACGGACGTCGGTCGTCAAGAACGTATCCGTTACGGAAGGCATCGAAATCTTCTCGGCCGATACGTCGGCCAAGGGCAAGGTCCTGGCTTTCGATAATTACTTTAAGACGACTGACAAGGCGACAGCCAAGAGCATTTATTCCCGCCTGGTAGCGACGATTTATTCCAATATGGAAAACTTCCCAGTCAAACAGAGTGATAAAGAAGTCGAATGGACCCAGGATGACGTGTCGATCACTGTCGCCTTTGACGGCCAGAAAGACGCGAAAGGGCAATATATCGTCTACATCCGGCGCTACAACAACAAGATATTGAAGTAACCTCTTTATTGACAACCATATTGACAACGAACATAAGACCGTATATAATGAGAGTGTAACGAATTTTACCTTTTGACTTTTAGCTTCTTGATAGGAGTTGATTTTATGAATCGTGTAAAAACCGTATTTCTCATGACGGCCCTGGCGGGTATCCTCATGGCCATCGGCGGCCTCATCGGCGGCCGCAGCGGCGTCATGGTCATGTTCCTCATCGCTACGGCGATGAACTTCATTTCCTACTGGTTCAGTGATACTATGGTCTTGAAAGCCTATCGGGCACAGGAAGTCGGAGAAGACCACTACCTGTACCGCATCGTCGCCGACCTGGCTCAGCGGGCGGACCTGCCCATGCCCAAGGTCTACATCATCCCGACGGAAGTACCCAATGCCTTCGCTACGGGCCGCAGCCCGTCCCATGCAGCTGTCGCTGCGACGGCTGGGATCCTGGACCTCCTCGATGAAGATGAAATCCGCGGTGTCCTGGCCCATGAAATGAGCCATATCCTGCATCGGGATATCCTCATCAGCACTATCGTGGCCTGCTTTGCCAGCGCCATCGGCATGATTGCCAACATCGCCCAGTGGGCTGCCATCTTCGGCGGCGGCCGCGACGATGATGGGGAAGGCAATCCTGTAGCCCTCTTGGTGACGGCTATCGTAGCGCCCCTGGCTGCGTCTATCATCCAGCTCGGCATTTCCCGGACGCGGGAATATATGGCCGACGAAGAAGGGGGCCGCATGATCGACGACCCCATCGCCCTGGCCAGAGCTTTGGCGAAAATCGATAACTACGCTCATCATTACGCCCTGCCAGGTGCGACGAAGGCGACGGCTCACATGTGCATCATCAACCCCTTCGCCGGTGCCGGCAGTGCCATTGCCAACCTCTTCAGTACCCATCCGTCGACAGAAAAACGTATCGAACGGCTGGAAGAACTGGACAAAGAATTACATGATTAATGTTTTACCATAGGGGCCGTGTCGCATGAAGGCTTATTCCACCGTGCTAGGTCCCGTTTGCCTTATAGTTTGCAGTACAGAGTTTGTAGTTTTCAGAGAAAACCTTTAAATTTAAAGCCATCCGCTAACAACTAACTGCTAGCCACTAGCCACTTAAAAGGGGGCTGTCGCATTAAGCCATTTTGGCTTCGTGCGACAGCCCCCCCCCCTTTTTTTATTCTATTTCATCGTTCTATTCTCTTTTTTCTCGCTAAACGTAAAAAGGTATACGAAACAGACCGGCATCCAGTCGGCAAAAAAAACATGTACCTTTGCTATGTATATAGTTATTCAAGCGCTCTTTTTCACTTTTTTTAAGGAATAAAGGTATGTCCCAAAATTACCGGATTGCAGCTTGTGATGTAAGGTCAAGACATTGTGGGCCATTGCCAGTATGATGCTAGTTGCTAGGGCATTTTCAGTTCCATGGCTCAAAAAACGTCGGAAC